>NZ_JBTMMT010000017.1:0-107674 GCF_055517075.1 Micromonospora sp. DSM 43699 | reverse complement strand
TTGGCAACGTCACCCATTGGTGATGCAAGTCCGGACACGAGACCACAAACCTCCCAGCGGTACGCCCCACCGATCACCCTCCGGACCAGACCGCTCCCCCCAACCCCCCCCCGGCCCCCCCCCCCACGACCTCGATGCCGGCTGCCTGGGCGATGCCGGTCAACCGGTCCAGATGGCGGTAGACTGCGGCCGGTTCCCAGGTCGTGTCGGCGAAGATCGCCGCGTCGAAACCGGGGATCGTGCCCTGGGCGGCGAGCAGCAGGAGCGTGGTGCTCTGCACGCCCGCGCCCAGGGAGAGGTAGCGGTGGGTGGGTGCGCTCACGCGACCACCCCGGTTCCGTCTCGCGGTGATGGGCGTTTGGTGAAGATCAGGACGTCTTCGTGCGCGATGAGGTGCATCGGCATCCCGGCGGCCCTGGCCTTGCGGACCTGTTGGAGTTGGAAGAACGACGGTCGGGCGACGAGGTGGTCGTCGCGGACGGCGGCGAGGAGGGCGACGCACCGTTCGGTCGGGACGAGGCCGGCGCGCCGGCCGGCGGCGATGACGGCGCTGGGCAGGTCGATCAGCTCGCCTTGCTTACGCCAGGGGCGGGCCGTGACGACGACGACTCCGCCAGGGCGCAGCAGGGTGGCGCAGCCGCGCAGGATCTGGGCGAATCCGTCGGTGAGGCCGGTCAGGTCGCGGTAGGCGAGGTTGCCTCGGTCCTCGCCGTCGTTGTACCGGTCGTCGTGCTTGACGACCCCGTCCGCGCCGGGTCGGACGAGGCCGTGGACCGTGGGCCCGTACGGCGGTGAGGTGACCACGAGGGCCACCTGGCCGGTGAGGGCTTTCGGGACCAGCGACATCAGTCGGGTCGCGTCGCCGCGGATGACCGATGCCCGACCGGTGGCGCCCTGGTCGTGGGCGTGGCGGATGTTGGCGTCGGCGATGTTCGACCACTGCGGCTCGTACTCGATGCCGAAGGCGTCGCGGCCGGCGTGGACCGCCTCGACCAGGGTGGTGCCGATGCCGCACATCGGATCCAGGACCAGATCCCCGGGCTCGGTGTAGGCGTCGATGGCGTGGGCGGCGATCGCCGGGAGCATCCGGGCGGGATGCTTGACCGACTGCGGCACGTGCCGGCCGCGTCGTTGGACAGGTCCGGTGGACTGGGCGGTGGCCCAGACAGACAGGCCGTCGGGTTCGGCGCGGTGGCGGCCGTCGTACTCGCGGTGCCGCCCCGGGTAGTCCTCGCTGGCGGCGGGGCTGAAGGTGTTCGGCTCGTGGGGGTCGGGGTGTTCCGTGGTGGTGGGTTCAGGCACGGCGGTCACCACCGTCGCGGTCGCGGCGCCGTCGCTGCCCGGCAACCGGGCTGGGCTGCCGTGGGGTGAAGACCAGTAGGTCGGCGTGCACCCGCAGGTGCGCGACGGCCCACTGTTCGGGGTTGGCGTGGGCGAGGGTGAGCAGCTCCTCATCGGTGACGACGTGGTAAACGAACTGGTCGCCGTCGGTGCCGGCCTCGACGGCGACGATGTGCTGCAGGTAGCCGAGCCCCACGCGGGAGGCGGCGGCCACGAGACGGCCGAAGTCCTCGGGAGTGGGCTGCGTACCGGTGGGCACGCCGACGACGAGCACGAGGCAGCCGCCGGGGCGCAGCAGCCGCGCGCAGGCGGCGAGGAGCCAGGCGAGCCGGACCCGGGCGGTCGTGTCGGTTTCGTGCAGCGGCCAGGAGGCGACCACCAGGCTGGTGACCGAGTCCAGCGGTCCGTCGTCGCCCGACCGGACGACCGCGGTGTCGGGGCCGATGCCGGGCAGGTCGGGGTCGGTGAGGTCGTCGCCGAACCACTCGATCAGCTCGGGTACGTCGTCGCCCTCGCCGTCCTCGTGCGCGGTCGGGTGAAGCGGGTTGGTGTCGGTCGCCGCCGGCCGGCTGGTGGTGGCCGGGCCGATGAGCAGGCCGGAGCTGGTGTCGGTGAACCAGGCACGGTGGTGCGCGCGCTCGCCCTTCGCGCAGGTCGCGGTCAGGGCGTGGTCGCGGGTGAGGTCGACGACCGCCTCGCCGGGCCGGCTGTAGGCGGCGACGAGGCGGTAGGCCAGACGGGCGGGCAGGCTGGTGTGGTGTTCGGCGTCGGTGCGGGCCGTGCGCCAGACCGTGATCGGTACCGGCGGGTCGCCGGCGATCAGGTCGATGAGTGTGGAGTCGGCCGGCTCGGTGTGGTCGGCCTGGTTGTTCTGGTGCGGCGTGTGCTCGCTCATGTGCTGTCGGCTCCGCGCCGCGCCGTGAAGCGCTGACACCCCCAAACCGGGGTTTGTGATCCCTGGCGAACACTTGCCGCACTCACCGCCGCTCACAGGCGCTCACCGTGTGGCAGCTCGTCCCGGTTCGGACGGCTTTCCCTAGCCGGCTTCGCGTGGCGACGACCAGCGGCAGCCACCGGGCTGCCGCACGCGGGCCTGAACTCCACCCCTCTGTCAGTTACCGTCCGTTACTGACAGAACAGGCAGGGGATGCCGGTCTCGGTCCGTGGGGACGCCGCGGCGTCGGCGTGGATCACCGCGTTGACCAGCACTGTGAGAGTGGTGTGAGTGTCACCGGGGGCGGCCCGGCTTCACCGGCTCGGCGACCCTGTCACAGGTTGGCCGTGTCAACGGTGGCAGAGCTTCTGCCGCTGTCGGAGGTGCCGCCGACGAGCTGGCGCGGGCCGACCGACGGCGACCGGTGACACCGGTGCGTGAGCGGACTGGACTGTCACAGGCTCCCGTTCCCGAGGCTGTGAGTGTCGTCGGCGTCGTGTCACGGGGCTGCGAGGTGAGCCGGTGACAGCGTCGTCGCGCGCGTGCCTGACGGGTTCTGTCAGCCTGTCACAGGGCAGGTCAGCCCGCCTTTGTCAGAACTTCTATCAGCGATCACATTCGATGAATACTGGTAGGGGTGTGCCTGTGACAGGAGCCGGGCGCTGGGCGGTGATCGGGGGTCTGAGCAGCTCTGTCAGAGGCTTGTGATGCTCGTGTGGCGGAATCGGTGCCACCGCTCGCCGCGACAACGTCGGTGGCGGTCATCGAATCCCTTCGCTGTCACAGGAGTTTTGACATGAGCGTGTCCGACGCTACGGACTGGCCCACTTCCGCCCTTGACGCCGCGGCGACCGCCTTCGCCGCGCTGACGTGCGAACCCGCGCCGCTGATGCTCGACTGCGCGGCATTCGGTCCCGACACCGGTCTGCCGCAGCGGGTGATGCCGCTGCCCGCGCTGCGGGACTGGCTGCTGCGCCACCCCCGTGCCTACACGGCGCGTGACGAGGTGTGGCGGGAGCTGATCCGCCGCGCCCGGCTCGACGGGCCGCACTGGGTCGTCGCCGCGGCCGGCATGGCGATGCCGGCCCTGCAGCAGTACGCGGCCCGACTCTGCCAGGGGTACTACGGCGACCCGGCGGACGTCGACGCCGAGATCCTGACCGGCTTCCTGACCGCGCTGCGCGATCGGGTGGACCTGAGCAAGCCGGCGCCGTACGCGGGTCTGTGCAGGGCTGCGTGGCGGGCTGGGCGGGATCTGCGCCTGCAGCAGCAGGAGTACCTGCCGGTGGAGGACATCGAGCACGTCGCCGCCGGCCCCCGGACCCCGCAGGTGCCGTACGGACATCCGGACCTCCTGATCCGCCGGGCGGTGACCCTCGGGATCCTCGATCCGGAAGACGAGCAGGCATACATCGACGTCCGGCTCGGGCACCGCGCCATCGAGCCCATCGCCGCCACCAACGGCATCAGCGTGGACGCCCTGCGCATGCGGCTGTCGCGCATCGACAGCCGCATCGCCGAGGCCCTCGCCGACGGCCTGCTGACCGGGGTCGCGTCGCCGGAAACCGTCGCGGAGCTGCGGCGGCAAGCCGAACAACGCGGTCAGCGACGGGCAGGCCGTGCCACGGCTGCCCGCCGCGGATCCGGCCCGGCGCCGGCTGCGGCGGCTGCGGCGGCTGCCTGACAGTTTCCCGCGCCACCGAGCGCAGCAGCTGTGGCCCGACGTGCACCACGTCGGGCCACAGCCGTTTCTGTCTCCGCCCTGACAGAAACCGTCGGGCAGCACCCACTGTCGGACAGCCGGAACGCGTCGACGGAGAAAAGCCCCCAGCCCGGAGCAGGAACACGGAGAAAGAGCAGTTCAGCAGCCCTGACCTGCGCTGTGAGTCTTCGCCGCGAGGGCTGTGAGCGGCGTGGGAGCGCGGCAAGTGTTCGCCACAGGTCACAAGACCCGGTTTGGGGGTGCGGGACTCATCCGAGCTGTACCGCTCGATGGTCCCGCCCGCCGCCAGGCGACACGAGGAACCACGACCTGCGTGCCTCGGGTGCCGCGCCACGTTGATGCGCTGACACCACATTGATGACCGCAACCCACCCCTAAGGGAGGACGAGCTCCTCCCGAGGCTCGCGGTGTCGTTCGTTCCTTCACCTACGCCCGGCGGCGGCCCCTGTGGACCGTTTCGAGCAATCGCCGCGCCCCGGTCACGCCGTTTGGCGTCCCGGGGCGCGGCGGGAGGTGAACCGCAATGTCTCGCACCCCCACTCACATCCGTACGACCCGACGGGCCGCTCGTGTCGCGCTGCGCGTGGCCGTGCCGCTGTCCGGCACAGGACTGGCCATCACCATCCCGGCCGCCGCGTACGCCGATCCCGGTAGCGCCGTCCACCTGGCGGCGAACTCTCTGCCGGTGGTGATCGCCAACCTTCAGGCCTGGGTCATGGGGATCCTCGCCGCGATCGCCACCCTCTTCCTCGTCCTGGCCGGCGTCTACTGGGCCACCGCCGGTGGTGACCCGTCGCAGGTGGAGAAGGCCAAGCTCGCCCTGCGCAACGCGCTGATCGGCTACGGCTTGGCGGTCCTCGCGCCGATCCTGCTGCAGATCATCCAGGGCATCGTCGGCGGCTGAGACGTCATGGGATGGATCCTCGATCAGGCCCTCGACTGGCTCACCACTGCGATCCTGGCCTGCCTCACCGCGATCTTCGATCTGATCACCGGCATCCTGCTCACCACCCCGAAGGTCACCGCGCTGCCGCAGGTGCAGGCCCTCACCGGCCGGTCGGTCTGGATCGTCGACACCGTCTTCGTCCTCGCGTTCGTCGCCGCCGGCGTGCTCGTCATGGTCGCCGGCGGCGGCGAACAATCCCGATACACGATCAAGGACCTCCTCCCCCGGCTGGTCGTCGGGTTCACCGCCGCCCACTTCTCCCAGCTCGCCTGCGCCCAGTTGATCGACGTGGCCAACGCCCTGACCGGGGCGGTCAGCGAGGGCGGCCCCGACGACACGGGGGCGTTCACCGCGATCCGGACGCACCTCACGGCGGCACAGAACCACATGGTCCCGCTGTTGTTCCTGATCCTGGTCCTCATCATCGCCGTACTGGTCGTGACGACCGCGTTCCAGGTGATCGGCCGGTTCGTGGCGTTACTGGTGATGACCGCCGTCGCGCCGCTGGCGCTGGCCTGCCACGCCCTGCCACAGACCGACCCGCTCGCCCGCCTGTGGTGGCGCTCCTACACCGGATGCCTCGCGATCCCCGTCGCCCAAGCGTTCTTCCTCACCGCGGGCGAACAGACCCTCCTCGACCCGGCGGCCATGCTGCCGGTGTTCGGCCTGCCCGCCGACCCCGGCGGCACCCTGAACCTCCTGGTCGTCGTGGTCCTGCTCTGGACCACCGTCAAGATCCCCACCCTGATGGCCCGCTGGGCGGGCCAGAGCGGACGCGGCACCGCGAACATGCTCGGCGCGGTCGTCCGCGTCGTCGTGGTCCAGCAACTCACCCGCGCCGTCCCCGGCCTCAACACGCTACGAAGGACCATCCGATGACCCGACCCGAACCCGACAGTGACCTGACCCGGGCGCGGATGCCGACGGGCGCTTCATACTGCCTTCTCTGCGGTTGTTGTTTGGGTTGTCGTGGGTCGGGTCTTCTGAGGGTTCCGGCTGCGTTGCGGGCGTTCCGGGCGGCTGCTGCTGGTATCGGAGGCTACCGGTCCAGTCGGCTGTCGTGGCGGCCGGCTGGGTTCGCCCGTGGTGCCGCGACGACGAGGAGGTTGGGCAGGTGAGGTTGGCGTCGATGCCCGCGCGGGACCTTCGGTGGCTACCTGGGCGAGCTCGTCGCTGAGGCGGATCACCGGGTCGGGGTCCGATATGCACGTTTCCAGCATGCCTGTGCTGTCGCGTCAAGTGCGGCGGTATTTGCCGGGGGCGGTCCCGTACTGGCGTTTGAATGCGTTGGCGAAGGCGAACTCGGATGTGTAGCCGACGCTGCCCGCTATGGCGCTCAGTGGCGCGTCGGATTGGTGGAGGAGCCGGGCGGCGGTGGTCATCCGCCACCACGTGAGGTAGGTCAGTGGCGGCTGGCCGAGCAACGTGGTGAAACGGCGGGCGAAGGGCGCCCGGGAAAGGCCGGCTTCGGCGGCGAGCGTCGCGACGGTCCACGGCCTTGCTGGGTCGCGGTGGATGGCCTGTAGTGCGGCCGTGGTGGCCGGATCGTTGAGTGCCGCTGCCCAGCCAGTGCTCGCGGGTGCGGGGTTCTGGTCGAGCCAGGTGCGCAGGATGTGCAGCAGCAGGGTGTCGAGCAGTGCCGGAATGATGGCGTCGGTACCGAGCCGGGGTCGTTCTAGTTCGGTGGCGAGCAGGTCCACGGTGGCGCGCAGGCCGGGGTGTCGCCCGAGGTGCGCGGGGAGATGGATGAGCTCGGGCAGGTCGGTGAGCAGCGGATGGGTGCGGGCCGGATCAAGTTCGTACGCACCGCACAGGGTGACCGTGGCGGGGACGGCGGGCTCGGTGGGAGTGCCGACGATGTCCGTGGCGTAGCGCTGGAGTACCTGCGGGTCGTTCGGGTCGCAGGCGGGCGCGGTAGGTGCCGTAGTTGGGCTGTCGGCCAGCGTGTGCCCACGCCCGTGCGGCCGGAACACGATGTCCCCGACGGCAAGCGGCACGGGGCCGGTGTCCGGGGCGATGAGCCAGCACGGTCCCTGCAGGACTATCTGAAAGCCTGCGGAGCCGGGTACGGATGCGAACTGCTGCGCCCACGGTGCGTGCCACGCCACCCGGGCGGAACGCGGCTGGCCGGCTCGCATGACCGTGATCACGTCGCTGAGTACGTCCACGCGGCCAGAGTATCGCGGTCGAGACGAACAAGTATGAACTGAAGACCACAAAGCATGGTTCGTCTTCGGACGCCGCCATAAGTTCGGAGAGTGAGAGCTATGCGAATTCACCGGTACGGTGACGCCTCGGTCATTCGTCCGGAAGATGTCCCACGCCCGGTGCCGGGCCGTGGTGACGTGCTGATCCACGTCGCTGCGACCTCGTTCAATCCGTCTGACATCGGGTTACGCCGCGGGCTGCTGCGCTCCGTCTTTCCGCTGGATCTGCCGTATACCCTCGGCGGGGACGTCGCCGGCACGATCGTCGAGGTCGGCGACAGCGTGCACACCCTGGCCGTCGGCGACCGGGTCATCGGCCGGCTCGACACAGGCGGCGCCGCGGCCGAGTACGTCACCGCCACAGCTGACACCGTTGTTGCGGCGCCCACCGCCGTTGCCCTCGCTCATGCTGCCGCCATCCCCATCGCCGGTGTCACCGCCTGGCAGGCGGTGTTCGAGCACGCGGGCATCACGTCTGGGCAGCGGGTGCTGGTCAACGGCGGGGGCGGTGGCGTTGGCGGGTTCGCGGTCCAGCTTGCCAAGCACGCCGGAGCCCACGTCATCGCCACGGCCGGCCTACGCAGTGCCGACGTGGTCCGCCAACTCGGAGCCGACGAGCTCGTCGACTACACGGTCACGCCCCTCGGTGACGCGCTCGACCAGCCAGTCGATGCGATCCTCAACTTCGTCGTGGTCAGTGCGCGGCACGCCGTGACGCTGATGTCGCTGGTGCGGCCAGGGGGCGTTGTTGTGTCCGCCACCGTTGCGTTGAAGGCACCCGCCGGGTCCCCTGTGACGGCGGTGCACTTTGTGGCCCGCAACGACACCGGCCACCTCGCTGCCTTGGTCGAGCTCGTCGACGCCGGCGCCGTTCGTGTGGATGTCGCCGCGTCGCGTCCGCTCGCCGATCTGGTCTCGGTGCACCGCGATGCCGAGGCCGGCCGCGTCCGCGGCAAGACGATCCTTGTTCCGTGAGGGAGTTTCTGATGACCACCACGCCTGCCACCTCACCTACCGTGCGGCTGCGCGTCGGCGCCCTCGCGGTCTGCGGTGCCGTCCTCGCGATGGCGCTGCTGTGGACAGCCGCCCAGCTTCTGGCTATCGAGTTGCGCGTAGATCCCCGTAACGGCCGGCCGCCCGGAGTTATCAGCCTGCCGTTCGCTGCCACCCTCACCTTCGTCGTCTCCGCCGCCGGGTGGGGCGTTCGTGCGCTGCTGGATCGGTTGGTCCGCCGGGCATCACTTGTGTGGACCGTGCTGGCCATCCTGGTGCTGCTCGTATCTTTCCTGCCCCTGTTCGCCGTCGAGGCGACCGGCGCCACCAAGACGATCCTGGCGTTGATGCACGCCGCAGTGGCGGCCGTACTGATCCCGACCATCGGCCGCCGGAATCCTTGATCACCGCTCAGCGGGTCAGGCACCAGCTCAAAGCTCACTGATCAATGATGATTGCCACTATCGGCTCCCACCGGCGCGCGGCGACATCCGCACACGTACGAGATAAATGGTTCTGCATTTGGCTGGCGATTCTCGTTGCCTCGATGCCGCTGGTCGGTTCACCGGGACCGTCCCTGACCTGGGGAGTCGATCCCGGATGTCGTGCGCTGTGCAGGCAGGACCGGGTTGAGCCGGAAGGAGCCGGCGACCTTCTGCCGGTAGATTTCCTGCGTGGCCGGGTCCCAGGGGATGCACCAGCGTCCGCTGGGACCCCGGCGGGCGGGTACCTGCTCATGTCGCAGCCAGTTGTAGACGGCGTCGGCGGGAATGCCCAGTTCGACCGCGGCCTGTTTGACGCTGACCTCGCCGGCTTGGACGGCGACGGTGCGCGGTCCGAAGATCTTGTAGGCGTCGCGGACCCGGGCGACGCCGCCGGCGGTGAACGGCTTGCCTTTGCCGGTGGTCAGCCCGGCCGTGTTGAGCATGTCGGCGAGTTCGGCGCTGGTGTGGGTGGCGCCGTGCTGGCGGATCAGCTCCAGCGCCGCGTCGGGGGTGCGGCCGGGGCCGGGGCGGGCGACGGTCAGTTCGTCGGTGGCGCCGGTGTGCCAGCGCACCCCGATGCGCATAGTGTGCGCATCCGACTCGGGCAGAAGGATGACGTCGGCGATCAGGGAGCGCAGCAGCCGTTTGCGGTCACGGGGGCTGGTGGTCTCGGCGTGCCACAGCCGCGGCAGGTCCTGTGCGAGGGCCTGCAACGAGGTGGTGGCCGGCAAGGCCGGTTTGGCGGCCTGCGCGGTGGCCAGCGCCGCCTCCGCCTCGGTCAGCGCGGCGAGTCGGGTCTCCCACCGCGACTCCAAAGTCCTTGCCACCAAACGGTTTTCCGGCTCCACGTTGCTGAACGCCCGCTCGGCGCGGTCAGCCTCATAGCGGGCCTGTTGCACCGCAAGCTCGGCGGCGCGGTGGCTACGGGTGTGCCGCTCGGCAACCTCCTCGGCGGCTGCTACGGCTACCCCAATCTGCTCCGGGGTGATCGTGTCCAGCAACAACGCTGCGACCGCGTCGTCCACCGCCGTGGCGGAGAAGTTGCGGCACTGTGGCGTGCGGGCGGAGTCCTTGACCTGGCAGCTGTAGGTGACCTTGCGGTCGCGGCGGTCGTAGCGGGTGCCGACCCGTCCGCCGCACACGCCGCAGAAGATGATGCCCTGGCACAACGCGGTGCCCTCGCGCACCGGCCGGGCATGTTTCTGGGTGTTGTTGGCCGCCAGTTTCGCCTCCACGGCCAGGTAATCCGCCCAGGTCAGGTAGCCCTCATGGTGGTCTTCGATCACCACCGTCCAGTCCTCGCGGGCCCGCTTACGGCGGGCGGAGCGCACGCTGCCGTCGGGCTGCACCCGGCGCACGTCGCGGGTCTTGCCGAACGTGTACACGCCTGCGTACGTGGGGTTCTTCAACGCTTGCAGCACCCGGGCGTGCGTCAGCTTGCCCCACTTGAGCTGCCCGGCCCAGGCGCCGCCCCACGCCCGCTGCGGGAACAACCGGCCGGTCTCGGCGAACGCGCGGACCACCCCCAACGCCGACCCGGTGCGCTCGAACTCGGCGAACAGGTCAGTGACCGCCCGTTGGACCTGTTCGTCGGGGTCCTTGACCACCGTGTGGTCGTAGTCGTAGACGAACCCCACCGGCAGCGGATGCCGCAGCTCACCGCGCTGCGCCGCCGCCAGCTTCGCCCCATGCAACCGCCCTAACAGGAAGTGAAGTTCGATTTCCGACATCTGGCCCTTGAGGCCGAGCAGGAAGCGGTCGTTGACGTTGGCCAGGTCGT
The DNA here is from genome assembly GCF_055517075.1 of Micromonospora sp. DSM 43699. Taxonomy (NCBI): domain Bacteria; kingdom Bacillati; phylum Actinomycetota; class Actinomycetes; order Micromonosporales; family Micromonosporaceae; genus Micromonospora; species Micromonospora sp. DSM 43699. The sequence continues at coordinate 97,265 of NZ_JBTMMT010000017.1, read as the reverse complement.
ACACGCCGTCGGTGTCGATCAGCAGCGTGTCGGTCAGCCGGGCGAGTTCCATCAGCCGGGTCAGGTCGGCGTTCGAGCGGCCGAACCGGGAGACCTCCAGACCGAACACCGCACCGACCTCGCCCATACACATGCGGGCCACAATCTGCCGGTAGCCGTCGCGTTCGGCGCCGAACCGGCCAGACACCCCCAGGTCGGCGTCGACCACGACGATCTGCTCGGCCAGCCAACCGAATTCCGCGGCGGTGCCCACCAGGCCGTACTGCCGCTGGGTCGACTCGGTGTTGAACCGCACCTGCGCCACCGTCGACTGCCGCACATACACGATCGCCAGCCGCGACAGATGCGAGCTGCTGATCTTCGCCGTCGGGTTCACCGCCGGCCTGCCCGCTGCCGCGCAGCAACGACTCGACCATGTTCGCCACCGCCATCACCGCCTGGCGACGATCCCACCCCGACATCTGCTCCCGTTTCCCGACGGTCACCCGCGCCATCCCCGGTACCGGCCGCCTCCACCGGCGGCGCCCCGCTGGGGTCGATCGCATCGATCAGCGACCGCGCCGCCGTCAAGCCGTCCACCGCGAGGCGATCAGCCGAGGCCGGTACGCCGCGGTCAGTCCACTCCCGAGCCACGGTGATCCGCCGCCTCCCGTCGACCTCGCACACGAAGAACAGCCCAGTGCGCTTGCGCTGCGAAAACAGCACGGTCAAGCGCTGACCTTTCAATGGATGGAAGGGGTGAGTGATCACCAATGAGTCCGAAGAGTACCTTGGCTGACGAGCCGTATAGGGCACGGGTTCCCGCCGACGTCGACGCCCCCGACAAGGTCGCCTACGGCCTGACGTTCCACCAACTGGCGATCGTCGCCGCCGGCACCCTGCTCTTCTACACCGCGTGGCGCACCCTGCACGACGTCGTGCCGGCACCGGTCCTCATCGGCGCGGGTGTGGTGCTCGGCGGGCTGGTCACCGGCCTAGCGCTCGGCCGCCGCGACGGCCTGCCCATGGACGTGTGGCTACTGCACGCCATCCGCCACACCCGCACCCCCCACTCGCTGTCCAACACCAACGTCACCGCGGACACCGGGCCGCCGGACTGGGTCGACACACCCAAGAACGGACGAGTGCCGCTGCCGGCGCCGCTGCGGCTGCCCGCCGACGCCATCGACGACGACGGGCAGATCAGCCTCGGCGCAGGCAGGGCGGCGATCGTCGGCACCACCACGGTGAACCTCGCCCTACGCACCCCCACCGAGCAGGCGGCCCTGATCGACGGCTGGGGCAGGTGGCTCAACAGCCTGTCGACGCCCACGCAGATCGTCGTGTCCGCCCAACCGGTCGACCTGGCCTCCCACGGCCGGGCACTCGCCACCGCCGCAGACGCCCAACCGCACCCCCAGCTGCGGGCAGCGTGCGCCGACCACGCCACGTTCCTCACCGACCTCGCCACCCGACGAGACCCGCTGCGCCGACAGGTCCTGATCGTCCACCACACGGCGGCCGGCGAGCACAGCCCCCACGCTGGCCTGCGTCGCGCCGACGACACGGCACGGACGCTGTCCGGCCTCGGCGTCAGCCCACGGGTGCTGGACGGCCCGGCGGTCACCGCCGCACTGGCATCCGCCGCCGACCCCTACCGGCCACCGCGCCCGGGCGGACTGGCCGCACCCGACGCCGTCATCACCGCCACCACCCCCGCCCCTGCGCGCACGAAGAGGAAGACACCATGATCAGGAAGAGAGGAACCACGGGAGGCGGTACGCAGCCGCAACCGGCGTCGCTGGCGTCGGCGGTCGCGCCGGCCACGGTCGAGGTCACCCCACGGTGGCTGCGCGTCGGCGACGGATACGCCGCAACCCTCGTGGTGACCGGCTACCCCGCCGAGGTCGGCGGCGCGTGGCTGGAACCGCTGCTGTCCTGGCCGGGCCGCCTCGACCTCACCCTGCACATCGAACCGCTGCCAGCACCGATCGCCGCTGCCCGCCTACGCACCCAACGGGCCCGGCTGGAGTCATCTCGGCGGGCCGACTCCGACCGGGGCAAGCTGGCCGACCCCTACGTCGACGCCGCCGCCGACGACGCCGGTGACCTGGCCGAACGACTCGCCCGTGGTGCGGCGAAACTGTTCCGGGTCGGCCTCTACCTGACCGTGCACGCCCGCTCCGAGCCCGAACTGGCGCAGGCGTGCACGCAGGTACGGGCCGCCGCCGCGTCCACCCTGCTGGACGTGCAGCCGGCGACCTGGCGGCAACTGGCCGGCTGGACCACCACCCTGCCCCTGGCCACCGACGGGCTACGGATGCTCCGCACGATGGACACCCAAGCCCTGGCCGCCGCGTTCCCGCTGTCAAGCCCGGACCTGCCCGCTCCGCTGCCCGGCGACCCGCCGACGACCGGCGGTGTCCTCTACGGGGTCAACCCGGCCAGCGCCGGGATCGTCTGGTGGGACCGGTGGGCGCAGGAGAACCACAACTCGATCGTTCTGGCCCGATCGGGGGCGGGGAAGTCGTACTTCGTGAAGCTGGAGATCCTGCGCAACCTTTACCACGGTGTGCAGATCGCCGTCGTGGACCCCGAGGACGAGTACCTGCGGCTGGCCGACGCCGTCGGCGGCAGCGTCGTCCGGTTGGGCCTACCCGGCGTGAAGATCAACCCCCTCGACCTGCCCGTAGGCGACCGCCGCCCCGACACCCTGACCCGCCGCGGCCTGTTCCTCCACACCCTCATCAGCGTCCTACTCGGCCACCAGCCGCCACCGGCGGAACGGGCCGCCCTGGACCGGGCCATCCTCGCCGTCTACCGGCAAGCGGGCATCACCACAGACCCCGCCACCCACCACCGGCCGGCGCCGCTGCTACGGGACCTCGCGCAGACACTGCGTACCGACGACGACCCGGCCGCCGCGACGCTGGCTGCCCGGCTCGCGCCCTGGGTGCAAGGAAGCTTCGCCGACCTGTTCAACGGCCCCACCACCCAGGCGCCGGTCGGGCACCTCGTCGTGTGGTCCCTTCGGCACCTACCCGATGAGCTGCGCACCGTCGGCACCCTCCTCGCCCTGGACTCGATCTGGCGCACCGTCGATGCACCGCGACGCCCGTCGCAGCGCCGGCTCGTCGTCGTCGACGAGGCATGGCTGCTGATGCGCGACGGCGAAGGCGCCCGCTTCCTGTTCCGCATGTCCAAGGCGGCACGCAAGCGCAACGCCGGGCTGACCGTCGTCACCCAGGACGCCGCCGACGTGCTCGGCACCGACCTCGGCCAGGCGGTGGTGTCCAATGCCGCCACCCAGGTGCTGCTACGGCAGGCCCCACAGGCCATCGACGCCGTCGGGGAAGCGTTCGGGCTCACCGGCGGCGAACGACGCCTGCTGCTGTCGGCCCGCCGCGGCCACGGACTGTTGATCTCCGGGGTGAACAGGACAAGCTTCGAGTCGATCTCCTCCGATGCGGAGCACGCGCTGTGCACCACGAACCCGGCCGAGCTGGCCGAGGGCGACGAGGAGGACGACCTGTGACACCACCCCTCGACGCCCTGCGATCCGTGCTCGCGTCGCCGCCACCGGTGCCCAGCCCCACGTTCGGGCCGGGCACCGGTTCCGTTCCGCCTCCTACAGGACCGGGGGCCGCCCTGGTCGACGCCGCCGTGTGGGCCACACATCGGCCGTGGTTGGCGGCTGTCGCCGCCGGGCTGCTGGTCGTCTGGGTCGCAGCCCGGAACATGGTCGAGATCCGGCGGCACCGCCACCACGCCCACGGCGCCAGGCTCGTGACGATCGCACCGCCGCCCGAGGTCGACCCGCGCAGCGCGGGCGCGTTGTGGGCGAACCTCGCCGGCGTCCTCACCCCGTCGCGGCGGCGGCGTCTGCTCTACGGCACCTCGCACGTCGTGTGGCAGTACATCTGGTCCGGTCGGCAGCTGCTCATCTCGATCTGGGTACCCGGTACCGTCCCACCCGGGGCCGTCGAGGCGGCGGTACGGGCGGCATGGCCCAACTCAGCCACCACCACTGACACCAACCCGCCCCCGCCGATTACCCCGCACGCGCACCCGGCCACCGGTGGGCACCTGCTGCCGGTGTTCGCGGAGTGGCTGCCGTTTGCCGTCGATCACGACGCCGATCCGCTGCGCCCGCTGATGTCGGCCGGCGCGCAGCTGAAACCCGGCGAGTACGCGTGTGTGCAGATCCTCGCCCGCCCGGCCGCACCCAGGCGGGCGGCACGAGCCCGCCGCGCCGCCGGACGGCTACGCGCCGGCAAGACCGCCGTCCCGGCGGTCAACCCGGCCGCGCCGCTGCTGTGGCTGCTCGACGCGTTCCTACCCGGCGGTGGGGGTGGCCGGACCACCGCGCCCGCCCGCCGGGATCCGACCGTGGAGCGGGATGTGCGGGCGATCCTGGACAAGACGGCGCACCCGTTGTGGCAGACCGGCATCCGGTACGCCGTCGCCACCACCAACCGGCGACCCGGCGCGGACCCCCGTGGTCGGCTGCGGGGTATCGCCGACACGCTCGCCTCGGCATTCGCCGTCCACACCGGCCGCAACCGGCTCACCCACCGGGCCCGGATGCCCGCGCCGGTTGCTGTCCTCGCCGCCCGCCGCCTCGGCCCCGGATTCCTCACCTCCGCCCCGGAACTCGCCGCGCTAGCGGCGTTGCCGCAGGACCTCGCCGTGCCCGGCCTGGATCGGGCGCGGGCGGCGTCCATGCCGGCGCCGGTCGCCGTTCCCGGCGGCGGGCGTGGGGTGAAGATGCTCGGCGACGCGGAAATCGGTAGCCACAGTGTGGGGCTGTCGGTGGCGGATGCGAGGTATCACATGCATGTGATCGGCTCGACGGGCTCCGGTAAGACCACCCTGCTGGTCAACATGGCCCTCGACGACATCAAGGCCGGCCGGGGCACCGTGGTCATCGACCCGCACGGCGACCTCGTCCTGGACATCCTCGATCGGCTTCCCGCCAGCGTCGCCGACCGCGTCGTGCTCTTCGACCCCGACCAGGACAACCCGCCGACGCTGAACCCCCTCGAGGGCGACGACCCTGACCTGGTCGTCGACAACCTCGTGTCGATCTTCGGGACCATCTTCCAAAAGGCGTGGGGGCCGCGGATGGACGACGTCATGCGGGTGGCGTGCCTGACCCTGCTGCGGCACAACAACGTCACCTTGCAGCACATCCCTCCGCTGCTGAACAGCCCTCAGTTCCGGTCGGCGATGACGGTGGACCTGGACGATCCGGCCGGGCTGAGCGGCTTCTGGCAGTGGTACGACAGCCTTAACGACAGCCTCCGATCGCAGGTCATCGGACCGGTCCTGGCCCGGCTGCGGTCGTTTCTGCTGCGCGACTTCGTCAAACGCACCATGCGGTATCCGAAGTCGAGCTTCGACATGGGCAAGGTCCTCGACGGTGGGGTGCTGCTCGTCCGGATCCCCAAGGGTGTCCTCGGCGAGGACACCAGCCGGCTCCTCGGCTCCCTGATCCTCGCCCAGGTGTGGCAGGCCGCGACCGCACGCGCCGCCACCGCATCCGACCGGCGACGCGACGCGACCCTGATCATTGACGAGGCGCAGAACTTCCTGACCCTGGCCAACAGCCTGGACACGATGCTCGCCGAGGCCCGCAAGTACCGGCTGTCCCTCGTCCTCGCCCACCAGGACCTCGCGCAGTTCCCGCGCGACCTGCTCGCCGCCGCGTCCGCCAACGCCCGCAACAAGGTCTACTTCACGGTCGCACCGGAAGACGCGAAGGTGCTGTCCCGGCACACCTTGCCCGAACTCGGCGAGCACGACCTCGCCCACCTCGACGCCTACACCGCCGCCGCCCGCCTCGTCGTCAACGGCCGCCAGACACCGGCGTTCACGATGAAGACCAGACCGCCGAAGCCGGTCGTCGGGGAAGCCACCGCGATCCGTCAGGCCGCAGCGGCGGCGGTACCGGCCCATGACACCAGCGCCGTCGACGACCTCGTCGAACGGCTCAGCCGTAAACCCGACGAGCGGCGCAACCGTCCGAAGAGCGACCGCAGCTGACCGTCCTCCGTCAGCCCGGTGGCGTCGCCCGGGTCGCCCACCGGCTCGTCACCAGGATCGCCACCCGTGACCGCCCGACACCCGCCGCACATCCCTGACCTGGGCTGTCAGTGCCGCACACACCCCCTGACAGACCCCCGGTGCCGTCCCCACCCGTGCCAGACACCCCTCCCATCGGGAGGGAACCCTCATCCTCCCAAGGAGAGCCAACCGTGCACTCCCGCGTCCCGCCCCTGTCCAGCAAACCCGACCCCCTCGCGGTGTTCGGTCGCATCGTCCCCCGCGACCGAGCCCTCCTCGGCCTGCTCGCCGAGCACTACCTGCTGTCCACCGACCAGATCACCCACGCGTTCTTCGACAACCGCCGCACCGCCCAGCGGCGACTCACGATCCTGCACCGCCTCGACGTGCTGCACCGCTTCGCCCGCAGCGGCGCCCACGGCCGCTACGGATCCCTGCTCTACACCCTCGGCCCCGTCGGCCTGCAACTACACCCCACCAGCTACCACGACCCGAACAGCCACAGCGGCAAGACACCGCGCAGCTCCCTGGAACGCGCCAAGCGCATCGCCGCCAGCGGACAGGTCAACCACCTGCTCGGCGTCAACCAGTTCTTCACCGACCTGATCGCCACCGCCCGCCACACCGACAACGTCCGGCTGTCGCGGTGGTGGTCCGAGCAGCACGCCACCACCGTCTACGCCCAAGCCGGTATCCGCCCCGACGGCCACGGCGTCTGGACCGTCGACGACACCTCCACCGGGTTCTTCCTGGAACACGATAACGACACCGAGAACCTCGCCCGGGTCGTGGCCAAGCTGCGCGGCTACGAACGCCTCACCACCTTCGGCCCCCGCTACCCCGTCCTGTTCTGGGTACCCAGCCGGCGCCGCGAGACCAGCCTCCTCAACGTGCTCGCCGGACTGCGCACCACCACCCCGATCGCCACCGCCGTCCACAGCCCCGACCCCGCCGGCCGGGTATGGACCCTCGTCTCGGACCCCACCCACCGCAGGTACCTGCACGAACTGCCCTGCGACCACGGACCCGACACCGTCACCAACCCCCAGCGCTTCGACGACCTGTAGGACTCACACCGCAGCTCAGCGGCACCGACCGCTCGAACCAAGGGCTCGACTACCGGCCGCGTCTGTCACCGGCCAAGATCGTTTGTGAGAGTCGCGGAGTCTCACAGCGTCCGCGCCGACGACGATCCAGCCTGGGCCGGAACGTCTCACAGTGCAGGTCAACCCCACCCTGCGGCGACCATCTCGCCGCAGCGGCCTGACAGAACGGGCCGCTACCTTTCACGGCACCAACAGCACCCACATATATCTCCACCCCGGTTCGGTCCCACCTCGGAACCACCGCCGCACCCACCGGTGCGCCACGCCCACCCGCCCCATCAGGGCCGGTCGGCGCCGCGCCGCGCGGCGACCCCAGGTCGCACCGCACCACCCCGCACCACACCTCTTCCCTTCGACCGACCCACGTACCCGGTGGGCCGGTCATCTCCGCGCGCCCTCACGCGCCCACACCTCAGGAGGATCTGCCATGGCCAAGAACCCGACCCACAAGGCCACCCCGCCGGCCGCCACGCCCACAGCGACGGTCAGCACCATGATCGTCTGCGTTCCGGACAACCTGCCCCGGGAAGCCCTAACCGCGCACCAGCTCGACCGCAACTTCGGTGTGCGGGGCACCCTGTCGCCCCGGTTCTGGGCCACCGCCATGTACCCGTGGCAGCGCGGCCAGATGTTCGGCCTGCGCAAGGGCCGTCCCGCCTACTGCGCGGGCGGACCGGTACGACTGCTCGACCTGCACGGCATGCGCCAGGCTGCCGGCATGGGAGCGGGCATCCGCCACCAGCTGTTCAGCCAGGTCGTGCACGGCACCCGGCCGGGCACCCCGTGGCACGTCTACGAGGCCCGCCACCTGGCGGACCCCACCAAGTACCCCTACGACACGGCAGCGGCGGACTTCCATCACCAGCCCCGGGTCAACGCGATCCGGATGCACAACGCCGCCACCTACGGCAGCGGGCAGATCGTCCTCGGCGAGCTGGAGATGTACCAGGCCGGTCCCATGGCCTACCAACACCACACCGCGCTCACCGCGATCGCCGGCGACGCGCTGATCACCGCCGAGGGAGCCAAGCTGGCCCCGGCCAGCGACGCCATGGCCGACCGGGTCACCTACCTCGAACAGGCCCACCGCCTGCTCACCACCATCGACCCCGACCAGCGGCTGCTCGCCGTCGCGCTCTGACCCAGCCTCGACAGGAAGGACACCGCCATGGGCCGCGTCATGTTCCTGCTCGACGAGGTCGAGCAACTCGCCGACGCTTGCATCCGCGCCCACCGCCGGAACACAGGCGACCGCGACGCACCCCACCCGGCGCCACCGGCGCTGCGGGTGATGCACGACGAGTTCCAGCAGATCTACCTGGCCGGCAACGGCACCTCCGTGGGTGAGCATCACCGCCTGCGGCCCGTCACCTGCAGCCTCACCGGCTGGCAGGAGACACCGGTGCTGGCCGGCGAGCTCACCGGCCGGCGCTACCGACGGCTGCACCCGGGTCGTCTCGGCGACATGCCACTGCGCGGGCCGGAGAGCGACCTGTTGCACCTCATCCAGTCCGGCGTCGACGCCGGCTGGAGCACCTTCGTCGTCGACTACATCGAGGGCGCCGTCATTCCCGGTGTCGGCCGCGGACGCTTCCGCGCCCCGCACTGACACCCTCCAGAACCGACCGGGCCAGCAGCCGCCATCCCTGCACCCCGAAGGACGCGCGCTGCTACCCGGTCGGCCCCGCCACCCACCTCTGCCCCACGGGCTACCGCGACCGCCGCGGGTCCCCGACCAGCCAGGCGATCTCCACGGGCGGTGTTCGCCGAGCACCTCGGCCGCGACCAGCCGGCCCCGGTTCGCTGCCCCGGCCCAGCCCCAGTCCTCGTACCCGAGGCTCGGCGCCTGGCCTGCGATCCGCCGGCCGCCCCTGGCAGGGGCTCCTGTTGCGCTATCGGCCGGCGACACGGCCGCCCTTTCCCTCTTCCACGGCCACCACCGGCAGCGACACCCGCGAGCACCGGGTCACCCGCCGCCGGTCACCCCACCGAAACCGACGGCGACCAGGTCCTGGTCGCCGATATCACCCTGTCTGAAAGGACGAGCACCATGGTTCAACTCCCGATCTGCCCTGTCTGCCGCGAGTTGGTGGTAGACCAGCCCGCCGAGAACTGGACCAGCGCCTACCGCGGCGGTGCCCGATGGTGGCACCTCGCGGACAACCGACCCATCTGCCCAGACGCCGACGGCAACCTCGCCCCGGCGGTCTTCGTCGAGGACCAGCTGCCGGTTGACGCCGCAACCAGCGCCTGGATCGACGCGATGACCGAGCTGTTCGCCCTCGACGGCCCCTCCACCCCCGCCCGGCTGGGCAGCGCCATCACCGCGGCCGAGGACCTCCACCGGTGGCTGCACACAGCCACCGGGCCCTTCAGCGCGCTGCTGTCCCTGCACACCGCCGCCGACGTCGCCTCCCTGCTCGGATACCTGCACCGCACCAACCGGCTCCTCGCCCGGGTGCACGCACAGACCGGGTCCTACCTGCTCGACCAGGCTCGACAGACCCAGTTCACCGGCCTCGACGACGACAGCGACGTGCGGGAGGAGGTCATCGACGCCGCCGAAGACGTCCAGGTATGGCTGCGCGACGCCGCCGACTGGTCCGCCCAGTCGGCGCAGGCGACCGGCGTGGCCTGGTCGCGCATCCGCACACTCGCCACCCTGACCGGAGCAACGTCCGCACCGCGAACCGACGAGCAACCATCCGGCGGGAACAGCGCGAGCCTGGCCGTGGCGCAGGAGCCGCAGGAGGCGTCTCCCGAGCACCTGGGTGAGCTGGTCGGCTCGGCCTTCGGCGACGAAGCCGGTTTCAGCCCGGAGCTGACCCACACCGCCGCGCGGATCCTCGGCACCGCCGCCAGCTACCTGACCGACTGTCTCGGCCCGGCCCGATCCGCCGCCATCCCCACCCCGCACGACCTCGCCGATCTCACCACCTCCCTGACCTACCTCACCCACACCCTCATGGGCGGGCTCCAGCACCTCGCCGACAGCCCACGCGGCAGCGAAAGCGACGGCCTCGACGACGCTGACGCCACCGCGATCCGGGCATCACTCGCCGACGCCGCCGTTGCCCCGCACTTCGCCGCGAGCCACCTCGCCACCGCCTCCCACACCGCCACCGGCCCCGAACAGCAAGACGAGGAGCAGCGGTGACCTGCGGCGGCACCCCCACCGGCGATGCCGACACGACCCCACAGAACCTGACGGTGGTGGACCGGAGCTTCGGCGAACGCGGGGGAGGCTACGACCTCACCGAGGTCCGCCGCACCGGCGGCGGCCACCGACTGCGGGTCCGGATCCACCGCGACCCCTACCCGCCGCAGAGCCACGCCCTCGTCGAGGTCCTCACCCCCGCCATGACCTGGACCGTGCTCGCGGACGAACCCGCCTCGGCCTGGCACCCTGCCACGCCGTACCGCAGCACCAGCCCGACACCGCTGGAGAACCTCGCCGAGCGGCTCTTCCAGCGGGCTGCCGCGATCCTTGACGCCGGGTAGGTCGTCAACCGGAAGCGCCATGGAAGAGCGGTGGTCCGGCAGCGACCAGAGGTGTTGAGCGCGTGCCGGGTCCGCGGCTCTCGACGTCCCGCACCACGCCAACTCCGGCTGACGGCCGGTCGGACAGGCGATCACCCCGGGCGTGGCCGTGCGGCCGTGCCCGTTCGGTGGGTGGCCGGGCCTCAGGTCCGGACGGCACCGGCGATTCGCCGAGCGGCCTGGGCGGGCGTGAGGTGCGTGGTGTCGACGACCTCGGCCTCGGCATGTAGCCATGTGCGGGCCGCCTCGGCATAGGGCTCGAGATAGCTGAGGCGGAACGGGGAGGGCACGGGATGTTCGCCCTCGATACGCCTGCGGAGGGTGTCGTGGTCAGCGTGCAGGACGAAGTGCCTCACCGGGATGGCATGGTGGGCCAGGCCTGTGCTGATCTCGTTCCAGTACTGCTCGACCAGGACGGTCATGGGCATCACCAGAGTGCCGCCGGTGTAGTCGAGTACCCGGCGGGCGGTCTCGACGACGAGCTGTCGCCACGGCGGCCAGTGCTGGAAGTTGTCCGTCTCGGGCAGCCCTGGCGTGATGTCCATGAGCGTCTCGCCGACCTTCTCAGCGTCGAGAACCCGTGAGTCCGGGACCAGTCGCTGCAGGAGTGCGCTGGTCGTCGTCTTGCCGGCGCCGTGGGTGCCGTTCAGCCACACGATCATGGAACCCGACGCTAGCGCGTCGCCCAGGAGATCGACGTTCGACCTGACGCCCGTCGGTGCCAAGGTCCGCGATCAGGTTCCAGCCTGTGCCTCCGGCTCACGCGTCGGATGCGTCGCGGGTGCGATCCCGCCGCCTCTCGCTGGCAGCCACACCAACCCACCGCGACGTCGACGGCGTCCCGAGGTCCGGTCACCGCACTTGATCACGGGCGCAGTCGAAGCGTGCATCAGTGCACGCCACACCACCACATATCACGCATCACCACCAATGAGGAGGACATGATGGACAGTGAACCCGAGCAGGCCGCGACGCCCAGCGCGCTCGACAGGGTCGCCGCCGCTCTGGCGGCACTCGGCCAGGACACCGCCGCGGCGATCGCCGAGCAAGCCGGGGTGGGCTACTCCACGGCCACCAAACGCCTGCGCCTGCTGGAGGAAGCCGGCCAGGCGGAGACGTTCCGCGCCGACGACGGGCGCACGCTCTGGCGACAGCCCACCAACCTGTCAGGACGCGGCGACAGCGGCGGCCCGCCGGCCAGCACGACCGACACCGAACACCCCGGGCCGGCCAACCCGGACGGATCCCCCGCACCCCTGGAGCAGCGCGCGGACACCGCGGTCGGGGCCGGGCCGGGAGACGAGCCGGCCGGCAGCCCGCCGGCCGGCCAGCCATCACCGACACCGCACGCCGGCACGGACCAGCCATCACCGTCGGCTACGCCAGCACAGGCGAACACCGGCCACCGCGAACAGACCGCGACCGACACCGTCATCGACGGCACCCCGGCCGGCGCCGAGGACGAGGGTTCGGCCGAGACCGTCGATGGGGCGGAGCCCAGGCACACCCCCGATCCGGCGGGCAGCGACGACTCGGGGGTGGCCGACGGCCCGGCCGAGACTGCGGCCGCGTCGGCCGGCGGGAAGCCACGCCGGTCCAAGGGCAGCCTGCGCGGCGCGATCCGCGACGTGTTGGAAGCCCATCCCGGCCAGGCGTTGCGGACCAGCCAGCTGTGCAGGGCCGTCGACGAGGCGAACGCGGGCAGCGGCGCGGCGAGGGCCAGCGCGGGCGCGGTCGTCAACGCCGTGCACAAGCTCGTCGCCGACGGTCTGGCGGTCCAGGTCGTCGAGAGGCCGGCGGCCTTCCAACTCGCCCCGCACCCGGACCGCTGATCCCACACCCGTGGTAGCCCGGGGTGGGCGTCGAACTTGGCGGAACCACGCCCACCCCGGTGCTCCTTCACCAACAAGGAGTGATGCCGAGTGTCTCACCTGTACCCCTACCTGACGGCGGCCGGTGGCCTGGTCGCCGGATTCGCCGCCGCCGCTTTCCCGCTCACGCGGCAGCGGCGGATCATCGGCCACCAGCGGCGGACGCTTGCCGACCGTGAACGGGACCGGTCCCGCTGGCGCCATCTGGCCACCCACAGCGACACCAGTGACCTGCCGAACCGGCGTGCTCTCCGGACCGTCCTCGAGGCCATGTTCTCGCTCGGGGAGCCGCTCGGGCTCGTCCTGATCGACCTCGACCGGTTCAAGCAGGTCAACGACACCCACGGCCACGAGGTGGGCAACGACCTGTTGTACGCGGTCGGTCGGCGTCTGATCGCCCTCGGGCCGGCGGTGGTCCTGGCCGCGCACCTGTCCGGCGACGAGTTCGCCCTCGTCGTCCACAGCGACCACGGCGACGTCGAGGCCGTCGCCCGGGCCGCTCACCGGCGTGTCTCGGACAGCCCGTACGACATCGCCGGCCAGCGGATCGCGCTCACCGCCAGCGTCGGCTACGCCACCGCCGAGCCACACATGCTGCCCCGCGACCTCCTGCACGCCGCAGACCAGGCCATGTACCTGGCCAAACGCACCCGCGGCGGCGCCCACGCCCACGACCCAGGCCGAACCTCGCCTCCGGGCACCGGCATCCGCTACCGCGACCTGCGGTAACACCCCGCGCCCACCCCCAGAAGACCCTTCTGCCACCTATGTCAGCCCCGCAGGCCAGCCCCGGCCTGCGGGGCTCGCACGCGTCAAGGAGCCCATCACCGTGATGACCTTCAACGCCGTCCGCACCCTCACCGGGTGCCTGCTGGACGTCGAGGCCACCGCCGACCTCCAGGGCTGGGGCCAGCCGCCCCTGCTGCTGCTCGTCCAGGACCGGCCCGCCCCCTCAGCAGCCAGCGGCACACGACGTCAGATGCGCGTCGCCCACCTCCCCCTCGACGACCATCGCCTGGGCCGCTACCGCGCCGGACTCGTGGACTTCCTGCCCGACCTCGGCCACACGCTGCGCGCCGACCGCCCGGTCGGCCGACCCACCCTGGCGACCTGCGTCGACACCTGCCTCATCGCCGACCTGCTCACCGAGCCCACCCCCGGGATCCGGCTGCTGGCCTGGGCCGTCCGCTACGAGGACGTGCGGGTCGCCGCCGACGAGATCCACGAGGTCCGCCGGATCGACGCCGTCGACGTCGACCGGCGCGGCTACCTGATCACCCGGCAGCGCAACGAGCCACGTCCCGTGGTCCGCGTCGACGACCACCTCGACCGCGACAGTGCCCCCGCTCTCCGGGCCGGGCTGACGCGCCTCGTCGAGACCACCAGCCGCCCCAGCCTGAAGCGAACGACTTGACCTTCACGCAGAGAAGAGCGTCGATCGTGTTGGTCGTCGTTCGAGCCGTTCATCAGGCACGACACCGCCGAACCCGGGCGGGCGATGACTCCTGCCCGAAACCTCAAGGAAGGTCACCCGCCCATGTCTGACCGGCACCGAAACCGCCCCTCCCACCGCGCCCTGGTACCCGGCGACGTCACCGACCGGCTGCTGTGGCGGCTGGCCGTGGACGTCCTCACCGCCCACCAACCCGGACCCGACAACCGGTGCGTCAACCTGCAGTGCGCCGCACAGGGCACCGGCCCGTGCGTCGCCGCGAGGCAGGCACAACAAGCGATGCGCACCGCCCGAGCCGCGGCACCCCCGCCAACGCCCCTGCCGCAGCCGGCGGTCAGCAGCCGCGAACACGCACCCCAGCGGCGTACGCGCGACGTCGGCGGTTTCGTCGGCTGGTTCACCGCCGGACTCGCCGCCACCGCCACGCACCTACGGTCGCGCATCCCGCATCGGCTGCCGCGCCGTGTTCCCGGCGCGGCGCTCACCGCCGCGTACGCCGCGTAATCCCCGGCCCCGGCCCGCGAAGGGCCCACGACCATCCGAACCGATCAGGAGGACAGCATGACCCTGCGCACCGAGACCACTCTCGCCGGCTACGCGCGAGCCGCCGTCGAGATGAAGACCCGCATGTACGAGTACTGCGCCAGCCTCGCTGGCCACGAATACCACAAGGCGTTCATCGAGACCCGTTGGGCGGCACTCCTGCCGACCGGCGGCGATGACGCGGCCGATCCGAACAACAAGCTCGTCCACATGCTGAACCGCGCGAACAGCGCCGTATGGGCCCACGGTGAGGCCTACGTGATCGCCCCCGCCATGACCGCCGTCGTCGCCGCCGGAGCCGACGCCCTCGACCTCACCGGCGACCTGCTCACCGCCGACGCCGCCCCCACCGACGGCGGCGTGCTGTTCCTTCCCGAACCCATCTACCACCGCACCCTGGCCGGCCGGGTGAGCGGCATCGCCGCGATCACCTGGACCACCATCACCTCCCCCCGTGGGCGATCCTGGCTGATCTGCGGCTGGGCCCACCGCGACGACCCCGACGACCCCCACGCCAACCGCATCCAGGCCTACGCCCAGCAGGACCCCACCCTGCTGTCACGACTCGGCCCGTACGTGCTCACCGACGTCAACGTGCTGCCCATCGCACAACCCGTGCCCGCCGTCGACCCGTTGGACGTCGAGGAACCCGACCGGGACTGGGAAACCGCACCCGACGGCCGGTACGTCATCACCGACGCCACCGCCCGCACCCACGTCTGCGCCGCGATCGCCTACGCCTTCTGGCGCATCCAAGCCCAACCCATCGCCATCGCCACGCCGGCGCCGCTGGACCGGGCCGCCCGCCGCCGCGCCGCACGCGCCCGCATCGTCCACGACACCCGCGTGGTCATGCTGCGGCGCACCTCCGGCCTGACCGAACCCGCCGACGGGCCCGCAAGGTGGCGCTACCGGGTCCGGTTCGTCGTCCGCGGCCACTGGCGCCGCCTGACCGACCGACACGGCCAGGCCTACCGGATCTGGATCCACGCCCACATCAAGGGACCCGACGGCGCACCACTGCTGCACGGCGAGAAGGTCGCCGTCCTCGCCCGCTGAGCCAACACCCCACCCGCCCGCGCCGACGGCCCGACCGCTCATCACGGCGGCCGGGCCGTCGGCGTGCCCGCATCTCGCCACGCCTGCCAACGCAAGGAGATCACCGTGGGAGCAACCCGCCACGTCGACACCGGCGACGTCGCTGTGTCGACGTCTGCCCGTCCCATCCACTGCTCACCCCTCATCCCTCGATGTCCGGGCTTGCGGGCAGGTATTCCAGGCCGCGACGCGCACCTGCGGGGACGACCTGGCAGGACCGCTCGGGCCGTCCGCTGGCGTCCGCGCCGGACCCGCCGCCTCACCGCCGGTTGCTGCAGGCGCGGATGACACTTCGATCCCTGGTGTCGTTGACGGTGGCGCTCACCATCGTGTTCATCCTTTGCGTCGGCGGTCTCGGCGGATTCCTCCTCGGCGGCAATGCCGCTGCCCGGTGCGTCCCCGTGGCCGCGTCTTCCGCCGTCTCGTCGCCGTTGACGTCGCCGTTCGTGCCATCGGGCGGGTGGCCGGTGATCGGTGACTGGGACAGCGACCAGGTCGGCAACGCCGCCGCGATCGTCACCACCGGCGTCCGTCTCGCCGTGCCGGCCCGTGGGTGGGTGATCGCGGTCGCCACCGCGATGCAGGAAAGCACCCTGCGCAACCTTGCCGGCGGTGACCGGGACTCGGTCGGCCTGTTCCAGCAGCGTCCCAGCCAGGGCTGGGGTACTCCGGCCCAACTACGGGATCCCGTCTCGGCGACGGAGAGGTTCTTCGGCAAGCTGGTCACCATCAGCGGCTGGCAGACGATGCCGCTCACCGACGCCGCGCAGGCCGTGCAGATCAGCGGCTACCCCGACGCCTACGCCACATGGGAGACCCCGGCCACCGACCTCGTCACCGCGATCACCGACACCATCGGCCTACCCCCTGCGAGCCTGGCCGCGTGCGACGCTGCCGTCGGCCCGTGGACCCAGCCCGTGCTCGCCCCGGTCGGATCCGGGTTTCGCACCTCGGGCCGGCCGGGCCACGACGGCGTCGACCTGAGCGCCCCACGCGGCACCCTCATCCGCGCGGCGTCCGCCGGCACCGTGCGCACCGTGCGCTGCAACGCCGTCCACGCCAACACGGGAGCGGAGTGGGGGTGCGACCGCGACGGTGACCCGATCCTCACCGCAGGCTGCGGCTGGTACGTCGACATCGACCACGCCGCCGGCCTACTCACCCGCTACTGCCACATGGACCAGCCGCCGATGGTGACGGTCGGGCAACAGGTCACCGTCGGCCAACCGATCGGCGTCGTCGGCTCCACCGGCCACAGTTCCGGCCCGCACCTTCACTACGAGGTGCACCACCATGGCGACCCCGGCCCTCAAGGCGCGGTCGATCCGGTGCCCTTCATGGCCGCACAGAACGCTCCGCTTCCCCCTGCCCGGTGAGAGAGCACGGCCGGACAGCGGGCAGGAGGACAGGATCGCCTGCGTGCATAGCGGCTGCCAGCGGTGACCGTGTCGCTATGGGGGTGCCCGGCTTGCTGGAGCGGATGGATGATCGTCAGGTGATCGAGTCCGCAGACTTCACCCTCGCCGACAATTGGTGCGGCGGTTTCTACGAACTGGCACTCGAATTGGGTGACACCAGCGACGTACGGCTGGAGGCCGCGCTTGGCGCCCTGTGGTCGGCCGCCGGGGTAGAGGGTTGCTACGGCAGCCGCTGGACTCCAGCAGCCGACCAAGAGGTTGTTCCCTGCACCCTGGCATCGCTGGAGCGGTCCAGCCACTTGTACGGCGTGGTACAGCTGCCCAACGGCGCACCGATCGTCTGCGGCGTCGTGGCCGTCCGCGAGGACAACGGCCCCGACTGGCTCGACTTCTACCTGCCGCTGGGTGCCCTGGGCCGGGCAGACCCACGCTCCCACGAGCACATGGCCGGCGATCCCGATCAGAACTCGGCCTCCCTGGCCTGGCGCAGACCGATCGACGACTGGTTGGCTGACCTGGGCGCTCGGGTCTACACCGCAGTCGACTTCCGCCTAGGTCTCATCGGCAACGAGGTGTCCGGCCAGATCGACGCCACCACCTTCGCCGCCAATCCACCCACACACCACAGCATCGGGTACCTGATCCCCAGAGAGGGTCAGCTGCGCTATCTCCCCGCGACCGAGTGACTGAACCAACCTGAGGCACCCAGCCAGCAACAGCCAGCGTCACGAGGTGACCGCCCATTCGCAGCCCTGGCTGTCCACGAACCCGGAGGGCATTGGCCGCCAGGCCGAAGGGAGCAAGACCACCGACACCGTTCAGGGGCGGTCGTGTAGGAACCAGGCGTCGCTGCGGGTGAGAGCGATCGCGAGTTGCCACTGTTGGCACTGCAGGCTGCCGCCGACAGCCATCAGCTGGCCGGCGAGTTCCCATGCCTGCGGACCGGGCGGAGGCTGGCGTTGCGCGGTGAATTGCAGCATGGTGCCCCAGGCGGCGATGAGGGCGGCGCCCCACCGCTGCTCCCACTGCCGCATCGCCGCCGCCCACGCCGCAACACCGTTCTCGCAGGGTGTGCCGAAGTACTGCACCCAGGCGGGAGCCAGCCACTGCGACGTCGTCGGCAGAAGTACCAACTGCACCTCGGAGAACGTGTGCCACTGCCGGGTGCCGATGAGGTGCTCGTAGCCGCGGACCACCCGGGCGGCGAGGTGCGGATTGGCGAGAAGGGTGTCGTAGGTCCACCGGGTCAGCGCCTTCGTGGTGGTCGGTAGCCCCAGCTGCTCCATCGCCGGGGCGACCATCTCGTCACCCAGGAACGCCCCCACGTAGCGCTCCACGTCCGCGTGGTGCTGTGGCTCGTCGACGCGGTACCGCGTGAACACCGGCCACGGATCCACGGACTGCGCCACCCGGCGCAGCTCGGCGATCTCCGCGGTGGACGGGCCGTGGTGTAGCTCGCCCGGCAGTGTGAAGACGGGCCACCGGCCGGTCACCGGCATGACCGCGTGAGCGGCCTGCCACGCCTCGAGCAGGTGAGCGGGATCAACCCCGCTCACCACGAACGTCTCGCCGATCTCCGGCCGAATCACGTGGCCCTGCAGGTAGGTCCCCCGCAGGGCGGCCGCGATGTGTTTCGCGCGCCTCATGGGTGCCGCCATGCCCCGCACGGTAGCGGCGACCACCGACAGCCCCCGCCCGCACCCAGGCCGGGCTCCGTCCCGGCGAAGCGGTCGACGAAGGAACTCCACGCGATGCGTACACCGCGTCTGTCCGCAGGACCCGGTCGCGGTTACCGGCAGCGCTGCGGCCGACCCCAGCTCGGTGGTCGTCCCGCCAGGGGGCGACCACCGCAACCCCATCCCCATTCCTGAGGAGGAAAGGCACATGAGTACACCCACGTTGATCGGTGTCGCCGCGTTACGCGGCAGGTACACCGCCCGTCGGCTCCAGTTCGGTGAGGCGCCGGAGACCCTGGTGCCGCTGCTGCGCCGGATCTGGACCGACACGTTCGGCCGCGACGCCGACGCCATGGGCGTCGCGCTGCTGGCCCACGACTGGTGGACCCTCGCCGTCAACCCCAAGCGTCGGCGGTGGGACCGGCTGCCGCCCGTACCGGGACTGGGCTACCCGACCGAGTACGGCGCGGTCCGGCAGGGCTCGCTGCGCGAGGACCTCGACGGGGTCGTCGAGTGGATGTACCTGCTGCACCTCGACCAGCGGCGGCTGGTGGTGTACGAGGCGACGGTCCACGGCCGCTGGCTGCGGCACAGTGCCCACCATCTCGACCCTGTCGAGGAACTGTTCGTCACCGAACCCACCGGCGACGGCGGTGGCCCGGGGATGACGGTGTGCACGGTGTGCGGGGCGGTCGACGAGATCGACCACGTCGAGGTGCCGTCCATGGCCGGCTACGGCTACGACACCGTCACCAGCTGCACCCGCTGCGGCTCCTCGATCGCCACCGACCCGATGTTCGGCGACCACCTCGTCCGCAAGCCCTGGCCGCCGCAGCCCCCGACGGGTGGCACGACAGGCGGCACCCCATGAGCACGCCCACCCCGAGGCCGTCGCCTTCCGGCGGCGGCCTGCCCTGTCCACTCACCGATCGGAGCACACCATGAACTACCAGCCCGGCCAGCGCGTCACCCTGGTCCACACCGACGACCCGCACACCCGATTGCGGCCCGGCGACACCGGCACCGTCCGCTACCACGACCAACGGCACCACACCGTCGAGGTCACCTGGGACAGCGGCTCAACCCTGGCGATGTGCCTCGACAACGGCGACCACATCACACCAGCCACCACCACGGCGGCGCCAACCGGCGGACTGGTCGACGAGGCCACCGGATGGGCCACCTCGCTACGGCGGATGCGCGCCGCCGGCACCGAGGCCGGACGCACCGCCGCCCAACGGTGGGCGCAGGACACCATCGGCGCCCGAGCCAACGGCGACACCCGCCTGGCCGCGCATCGGATCCTGGCCGGTGTCGAGGACGGCGACCCCGCCGTCCTCGACACCCTGCCCCACTTCACCCTGGCCGGAGAGCCGGTCGACACCGCGGGGTGGGAGTTGTTCGCCGACGCCACCGGCGACGTCTCCGCCTGGTTCGGACTGCGTAGCCCGCAGCGCGACGAGGCGATGACCGTCTACCGCGACGCCTACGACACCGCCGTCACCGACCGCGTGACCGAACTGTGTCGTCTCGCGGCCAGCCCCACCGGCGCCGATGTAGCCCACCTGCACCCCGACCGGGTCCGGGTCGGCGGCGTCGGTGTGTTCGCCGGCGACTGGGCGCGCACCACCGGCCCGGACGGCGACGACCGCATCGCGGTCGGGTTCGTCGGCACACTGATCGACTCATGGAACGGATGGGCGGTGTTCTCCTGCACCCGCCCGGTAGCCGAGGAGATCGTCGCCAACCA
Source organism: Micromonospora sp. DSM 43699 (assembly GCF_055517075.1). Taxonomy (NCBI): domain Bacteria; kingdom Bacillati; phylum Actinomycetota; class Actinomycetes; order Micromonosporales; family Micromonosporaceae; genus Micromonospora; species Micromonospora sp. DSM 43699. The sequence continues at coordinate 76,765 of NZ_JBTMMT010000017.1, read as the reverse complement.
GCAGCACCACCGCGACCAGCACCGCCACCACCTCCGCGAGCAGGGCGTTCCGGCCGACGAGCTGGACCGTCGGGTCGACGAAGCGCTGGCCGACCTGTCCTTCGACGGCGACGTCATCATCGCCGACCAACGCGCCCTGGCCGACGACCCGGACGCCATCGACCGCATCACCCCCGACGGCGACGGCCGGTACGTGGTGATGGGCCACACCTGGTGCTGGGAGGCCGTCGACCCGTACACCTGCGACCGCATCATCGGCGACCTGCCCGACCCCGATCAGGCGTAGGCCGTGCCCCGGCCGAGCCCCGCCGCGTCGCCGGCGGCGGCGGCACCCGACACCACCACGACAGGTGAGACCAACAGGAAGGAAACCCCGTGACCATCCGTACCCAAGAGGAGATCGTCACCCGCGTCTGGGCTCTGCGGGCCAACCGCGAGGACATCTTCGGCTTCCGGGAGGAGGTGCTCGTGGAGGCCCTCGACCTCGACCACGCCCGCCAGGTCATCACCCCCCGACACCCCGAGGCGTGGACCCGGCGCGTCGACCACGAGACCTACGCCCGGGACTACCTGCGATTCGCCATCGGGAAGATCCTCGACCACCGCGGCAACTCGGCAAGTAGGTCGGTGGACAAGCTCGGCGAACTCGCCTGGCTCCTCGGCCGCGACGACATCGCGGCAACGATGGACAACGCCGGCTACCCGATGTACGGGGCGCCCAAGGTGAAGGCGTTCGCCGACGGGTTCGGCTGGTCGTTCCTCGACGACCTCGACGGCGACACCAGGGCGGCCCTGGCCCGGATGGCCGAGGGACAGCAGTGCGATCCGCAGGGCTGCGAACGCGGCTGCGCCGACTGACCACGACCGGACCGCCAGCGTCGCTCCCGGCCCTCACGGTGCGCGGGTAGTCAGCGGCGCACCCATACCCCTGCACCGCGCACCCATTCGACTTGATCGATCGGGGTGGCGGGGGTTCCATCGTCGGCGTCGACACCGCCCGCGTGGCCCCGACACCGACCAGTACGCACCAGCGGCGACCCGACGTGTCGCCGTGACTCTTCAGCACCACCGGGGTGTGGTCGCCCACCTGCCCGGCCCGATTCAGGGCCGGCAGTGGTTGGCCCCGCCCGTCTCCGCTGTGCGGTACCCACCGCCCGCGCACCCGGAGACGGGTGCGCGGGCCCAACCCCTTGAATCGAGGCAACCCCATGACCACACGACACCCGCCGGCCGGTTCACCGCAGAACGACCCGGCCCCGCCCGGCAGCGCCGGCACTCCCACCGCCGATGCGGGCTCCGGCCGGTCCGGCTACCTCTACCGCAAGGTCGCCCTGCACCTGGCCAACCACCCCGACCAGATTCTCAAGGTCGGCGAGATCACCCAGGCGATCGGCGCACCGTCGTCCGGGGCGGTGTTCGGGGCGCTGGAGAAGATGGCCGCCGCCGGGCATGCCACCCACCACCGCGACCCGCACCACCGCTTCCAGATCACCCAGGCCGGCATCGACGCCGCCGGCACCCTCCCACCCGCCGCACCCCGCACCCGCTCCAGCGGTAGCGCTGGTGGTGGGCGGCAGTCTCGGCCCGCGCCGGTACCGCGACCGAACGGGACGCTGTACCACCCGCGGCGGCTCGGCAAGGGCTGGGACGTGGAGGAACTACGGCGGCTGCGCACCCAGCAGGTGCCCGTGCTGCTGTACGGGCCGCCCGGCACCGGCAAGACCGCCATGGTCGAGGCCGCGTTCCCCGACCTGCTGACCGTCGCCGGTACCGGCGACACCGTCGTCGACGACTTCCTCGGCTCCTACAACCCGGTCCCCGGCGGCGGCTACGAGTTCGTCCACGGACCCCTAGTCACCGCCATGCGGAACGGGCGGGTGCTGCTGGTCGACGACGCCACCCTCATCCCACCCCGCGTCCTGGCCGTGCTGTACCCGGCCATGGACGGCCGCGGGGTCATCACCATCCCCGCCAACGGCAACGAGACCGTGGAAGCCGTCGACGGGTTCTACATCGTCGCCGGCCACAACCCGGGCGTGCACGGCGCGGTCCTCACCGAGGCCCTGGCCTCCCGGTTCACCGTCCACCTGCACGTCACCACCGACTGGGACCTCGCCCGCCAACTCGGCGTCCCCAAACAGGTCGTGGCCGCCGCGATCGACCTCAACGCCGACCTCCACGCCGGCAAGACGGTGTGGGCGCCGCAGCTACGCGAGCTGCTCGGCTTCGTGAAGGTCCGCGACCACCTGGGCATGACCGCCGCCCTGGCCAACTTGGCCGGCATCGCCCCCGCCGACGCCCGCGACGACGTCACCGCCGTCCTGTCCCGACACACCGGCACCCCGATCACCGCGCTCGCCCTCGGCAAGCGCTGACCCATCCCCTCAGTTCTCTGGAAGGAGCCAATCCCGTGTCACATCCCAGCACCCACCTCCAGCAGGGCGCACCGCCGACGCCGGCCGGCGGCAGCGACTGGCATGCCTGGTCCGCGGCGTGGACCCGGCACGTGCCGCTGCTGACCGGCCGTACCGACCTCACCGTCCTCGTCGCCCCGGGCGCCGCCGGGGACGCGCCTGAGTGCTTTTACCCCGACCTGAACCGCATCGAGGTCGACGCCACCTACATCGCCGACCGGCCCGATATCACCGACCCGGCCAAGCCGCGGCACAAGCGCCTCGTGCCCACCGGGTACGGGCTGCTCGTGCACGGTGCCGCGCACGCCGCGCACAGCCGCTGGAACACCCCGCCCGGCACGCCGCCGATCCTCGCCTCCGTCGCTGACATGCTGGAGGAATCCCGGGCCGAAGGTCGCCAACGCGCCCGCCGCCGGGGCGACCGCCGTTGGCTGCGCCACGTCGTGAAGACCCTCCTGAACCCCGACGACGCGGCCGTTGACGACCTGTGGCACGCCGGGCAACTCGCCGCCCTGCTCCTGGCCCGCGTCGACGCCCGCATTGTCACGAGTAAAGACGTCCGCCCGGTCCGGGACGCCGTCACCGGCGTCCTCGGACGCACACGCCTGCGGCAACTACGCGACATCTGGCGGGAGGCCCACACCTGCGCCGACACCGACGTCGACACCATGATCGCCCTGGCCCGGCGGTGGTGTCAGGTCCTCGGCATCGACCCCGACCAGCAGTACGACACCCCCGTACCGGACCCGGGCCTGTTTCCCGGCCGCCTCGCCGCGGCCCTCGTCGACTACCTCGCCGTCGCCGCCGGCGTCACCCCGGCCGAGTACGCCGCGGCGATACTGGCCCACCGGCACAGCCCACCGTCGGAATGGGACCGCCGGGACCCGACCGAGCAGGAACACCGCGCGGCCCGCGACCTCGCCAACCGGCTACGGCAGGCCCGCACCCGCCACCCCGAACCCGGCCGGCGGCCCTCCCTGATCCCACCCGGGCGGCTCCGCACCCGCCACGCCATCACCGCCGACGCGCAAACCGCCGCCGGGCAACTACCCACGGCCGCCCCGTGGCAGCAACGCACCCCACTGCCACCGGAGAAACCCCGCCTGCACCTGGCGATCCTGGTCGACCTGTCCGGATCGATGGACCCCTACACGCAGGCGATGTCCTCCGCCGCGTGGATCTTCGCCCACGCCGCACAGCGCGCCGACGCGACGACCACCACGATCAGCTTCGGCGACCGCACCACCGTCCTGGTACCCCCACGCACCTACCCCAAGCAGGTGCTGCACATGCGCACCGGCTTCGCCACCGCCACCTTCCCCGAAGCGGTCAAGGTCGCCGACCAACTCCTCGACCTGCGCCACGGCCGCACCCTGCGGATGCTCGCCGTCGTCTCCGACGGCTACCTCGACGACATCCCCGCCGGACAACAACTCGTCACCACCCTGCACCGCGCCGGCTGCGCCGTGCTGTGGCTCCACCCGGCCGACCCGCCCACCGACGGCGAACCGGTCAACCCCGACGAGGTCTGGGGAAACACCTTCACCCACGCCACCACGCTGACCGTCACCGACCCGGTCGAGGCCATCACGGCGATCGCCGACGCCGCCGTCACCGCGCTCACCCAGGCCTGAACACCACGCCGACCCGGACCCGTCCGGGCGGCGAACCGAGTCCCGCCCCGCCCCGCCCCGCCCCGCCCCGCCCCGCGGCGCGGCGCGGCGCGGCGATGGCCGCAGCCGGGCAGCGCCGCGTGCGCCGACCACGCCATACCCCACTCCACGAGGGAATCGCGGCTGCCACCGGCCACCGGCCCGCGTCGCACGGGCACGGGCGGCCCTCGCCCAGGTCCGCGACTTGACCATTCCGCGCCATCGAAGCGTGCATGCACCGCAGTACCCGACCGGCCACCGCAGGCCGGGGCCGAACGCGGTACGACGCTACCCATCACCAGGAGTTCATCCCATGCGCTACGACACCGACAGCGAACACCCCTTCGACACCGACAACCGCGCCTGGCGACGCCTCGGCGACGTCACGAGCGAACACTTCGACGCGATCACCTGGACCCGAGACCCGGACGGCTGGCCGGTCCTGCTCACCCTGATCGACATGCACAGCGGGGACACGGTCACCCTCGCCGTCCTCGACTCCCTGGAGATCGGCGACCCGTACACGCTGCTCACCGTCCACACCGGCGGTGAACTCGACGCGTACGGACCCACCAGCGGCGCCGCCGCCGCCCGCTCCCACGCGGCGACGCTCGCCCTCGACAGCACCACCCTCGCCGCGACCAGGCCCGTACCGCTGCACGCCCCCGCCGCCCCAACCCTGCCCGCCACCTGCTGGGTCGACCTGCCCACCGACCTCGCCGCCGCCCTACGGCCCGCCCTCGACGATGCCCGCACCGCCGTTCTCGTGCTGCTCGACCGCACCGGTGGCCGGCTCGCCACCGTCGGCCCGTTCCCCAGCCACGCCGCCGCCGACGCGTGGCAACCCGACACCGGACCCGGCCGCACCGCAGACCGGCTCATCGTGCCCCTGCACCCGGTCACCCTGCCGGAGCCACAGCGATGACCAGCACCCACCCGCAGGTACGCCCGGCGCTCCCACCGGTGGTGGCCATCGACGTCGACGGGGTGCTCAACCCCGACGACCCGGCCCGCGCCGCGGCACTCGGCTACCAGCCGCACCGCTACGACGGGCCCGGACCCGACGGCCGGCACGTCACCGGCACCGTCTGGCTCCACCCCGACCACGGGTCATGGCTGCGGGAGTTGGCCGACCACGCCCAACCGGTGTGGTGCACCAGCTGGAACCACCTTGCCGCCGAGTGGATCGCACCGCGGCTGGGCCTCCCGCCCACCTGGCCGCACATGCCCGTCCACGCGGGCGGTGTCCGCTTCGGCCACCAGAGCAAACTCCGCCCCCTCTACACCTGGGCCGCACGGCGGCCACTCGCCGTCCTCGACGACGAGTTCGGAGGCAAGGACCCCACCACCGCCGACCAACGCACCGCCGACGGCACCCCCACCCTGCTCCACCCGGTCGACCCGCGCCACGGGCTGCGCAGCACCGACATCGACACGGTCCTGACCTGGCTGAGCCAGCTCTGAACCCGGCCACACCAGCACCAGAACGCCCTACCACAGCACGTGGGGCCCGCATCCACCGATGCGGGCCCCACGCCGTAACGACAAGGAACCAACGATGGACACCACCACCCACCCCGCAGAAGAAGAACCAGACGCCGACCCACAGGCCTGCCTCACCGTCGGCGATCCGAAACTAGGCAAAACCCGGCTACTCGCCCGCGAGTGCGCCACCTGCATCTTCAGACCCGGCAACCCCATGCACCTCGAGCCAGGCCGCCTGAAGCAGATGGTGACCGAGGCCTGCGGCAACGCCGGCTACCTCATCTGCCACTCCACCCTGCCGTATGCCGGCAGCCCGATCCCACCCGCCGTCTGCCGCGGCTTCGCCGACCGCTACCGCACCTGGCAACTGCAGGTCATGCAACGGCTCTGGGGCTTCGTCGAAGTCGCACCACCCGACCCCGACTCCACCCGCACCCCCGAATGATCAGGAGACGACACATGCCGAGCATCGACGACTTCCTCCGACGCCAGGACCACATCATCGACACCACCGGCTGGGCCGTCACGCACGTGCTGCCCACCGACGACTCCGGCACCACCCCGTTCACCTATACCGTCGGGCTCACCGCCCACGACCATCCGGAGCTGATCACCGCCGGGCTGTCCCCCGACATCGCCCACAGCCTGCTCAACGAGCTCGCCCGCCGGGTCTACGACAGAGCCGAACGATTCACCCACGGCCAGCGCATCCACAACCTCATCGCCAGCTACGACGCCATCATCATCGACGGCCCTCCCACCGACGACCTGCTACCAGGGATGGCGATCGCCCGCTACGGACGCGCTCACATCCGCCTACAGCAGATGGTGTGGCCCGACCAACAAGGCCTGTTCCCCTGGGAAACCGGGTACAGCCTCGACCCCGAAGCACAGCCGCTGATCGCCAGCCTGTAGCCGGACAACCCCGCCGACACGTCTGAGCCCCGGACGCCCCGCAGGCCTCCCAGGACGGGCACCGCGCGGCCGCATCGCCACCTACCTCTACCGATGGCCAGAAGGTGACCACACCGAGGCTGGACGCGGGGATGGTTGCCACGACACGGGTGCGGAGTAGCTTCCGCAGATCGTCGGGGGTGGGGGGGGGGGGGCGGGCCCCCCCCCCCACCCCGAGCTCGAGGAGGAAGCCGGTCCCCTTTCGCGTTGTATCGGCGGATGGATGTCGCTTCGGCGGGCGTCACTCGCGCTGGCCGGCACGCCGCACGGGGCGGGGATGTTGTCGCGTCCGGTCTCTTGCGATTCCCGGTCGCCGGGGGTAGTCCGCAGGCAGGTGCCGGTAGACCGAACGCAGCGATTTGCCGACCTTCTCGGCAAGCAGCTCGGGGTCCATGTTCGGTTCTCTACGCAGCCAGTAGGCCACTGCCTCCGCGGTTCCCTGAGGAACCTCGGATTCCCCGTCACCGTCAGCGGCATCAATACCGCTCTCGCTGCGATCTTCCGGGCGCGTGGCAGCCGGTGCGTTCGGCGGCGGCGCGGACGATGGTGGGGGAACACCGTCGTGGCTTGCATCAGGCGGGCATTGCTCGTTGTGGGGGAGGGGCTCGGGCTCCCGCTCTGGCCGCGGCTGCGGCTCCCGTCCGTCATCTGCCGGCATGTGCGCTGCGGGCGGGACGGAGGCGGTTGGCGGACACGCGTCGGGCTGCGCCGCCCTCGTCATCTCGGTGTGGTTGTTTCGACGGTGCCACCGGCGGCGGCGACGGCCGGTGGCGGTGGCCGCGATGACGCGTTCTGGGGTGAGGTCCGTGGCAAGGAGTGTGGTCAGCCCGTGGTAGTCGGCGGTGGCGGTGAGGCGGGTGGCGATCTCGTCGAGGTCGTAGACCCGCACGGCGATGTCGGCGGTGGTGGGGTCCAGATTCGCGCGGATCTTGCGGTGTAGCAGCCGTGCGATCGCGGTGTTGCGGTCTTCCCGGGTGATCCCGGCGCGGGCTTCCTGAAGGGACTCGTAGAGGTCGAGGCCGTCGGTCTTGGCGATCGTCCGGGCTCGCAGGGTGAGGGCGGGATGCCGGATCCAGTGTCCGACGATCTCGTAGGCCGGTGGTGTGGGTGGGAGGTTCCCAGTGGCGCGGAGCCGATCGCGGCGTTGGTTGCCGGCGTGGATGAGCCAGACGAGGTATCCGAGGGCGGACATGCCGGCGTAGAAGCCGCCGAGGAGGTGGTCGGGGTGGGCGGTCCAGTTGAACGTCACCGCCGCGGCGGCGATCGCCGCCGAGAGCAGCCGGGAGGCCAGTGCCCGCTCGCCGAGCCGGCGGCGTACGTCCGCGTCGGCCATCACCACCACGCCACCCAGTTCCAGGGTGGCGACGGCGGGGACGGCGACGACCAGCGGGATGCCGAGGGCCTGTGCGGCACCGGTCACCTGACCGACGAGGGCCACGGCCAGGACCAGGACGTAGAACGCCTGCCGGGTCCGGGTCGCTCGTCTGAGGGCGTGGAGCACCTCGGCGTCGAGGTCGGCGCGGGTTACCGGAACGGCGTGGGATCGCCGCACGTCCGCACGTCCGTGACCGGTCACGGACGACGTGGTCTCGCCGGGTGGGGGTGTTGATGGGAGGCCGAAACGGCCGTCGGCGGCCGGTGTCGCAGGTCCGGTCAGGGTGGTGGCGGACGGACCGGCGAGGTCCTGCGGGGCGGGAGGTGACGTCATCGCTGGGGTCCGTTGCCTCGAGTCCGACGTTGGTCTGCGGGCCGGTGGGGTGGTGGGCCGGCGGCGAGGTGGTCGGCGAGGGCGAGGATGTCCTTGCTCGGTGTGGCGTCGATCTCGGCCAGGCGGCGGGTGAGGCTCTGGCGTAGGGCGTGGACCTCGTCGAGCTGCCCCAGGGCGGCGTGGGCCCGCATCGCCTGCTGGTACAACGGTTCGGCGTAGGGGTCATGTCTGATAGCGGCCTGTAGAACAGTGAGGGCCTCGTCCGGGTCTGGTGTCGTGGTGGCCAGGGTGAGATGGGCGTCGAGCGCCTGCCGGCGGATGCCCTCGCGGTGGGCTTCGATCCATTCGTAGTCGAAGCCCTCGCCGAGAGGGCCGCCGTAGACGTCGACGGCGCGGCGCAGCGCGGCGATCCGGTCGACGTCACTGGTGGCGCGGGCGGCGTCGCGCAACGCGGCGCGCATACGCCACAGGTCCGTGTCGACCCTCTGCCGGTTGAGGGCATACCGGTGGGTGGGGTGGGTGAGGTAGGTGCCTGGGCCACCGGTGCGGGTGAGGGCCTTACGCAGCGCGGAGACATAGGTGTGCAGCCGATGCGGCGCCTTCGCCGCGGGCGCGTCGGGCAGCAGGTCGTCGAGGATCGCGTCCTGGGTCGCTTCGCCGTCGTGAACGATGAGGTAGACCAGCAGTTCGAGGGCCTTCGCCCGCAGCGGCATGCCGGTGTCTCTGCCCAGGATCAGAGCCCCGCCGAGGACCTGTACTCCCACCTGCCCGCCACAGAACTCTGGTGGCCCGTCCGCAGGCGATGGGACCTGCGGAAGGTCGGCGTTCGTCGAGGCTGCAGATGTCGCGACGGGCACCGGTGGGCCTTCGTCGGCGGTCGGCGGGCCTGCGTCCGCTCCCGGTCCGCCGCTTACTGGGGGAGAGGTCCGTGGTCCCCGGGTATCGGCATATTGACTCGGCCCAGGGGCCTGGTGTGGGCCGGTGTGAGCGTCGGCGAGCGTCGTGAGCAGGTCGATGGTGTCCGCGGCCGTCAGGACAGTCAACCGGCCGACCTCCGGCAGGTTTGCTCCCTGGCTCTCGTCTGCGTCGGCGGCCGTGGTGGTTCCGTCGATAGCGACGGCGATCGTGTGGCCGTGGGGCCAGGTACCGAGCAGGACGCCCTGGATGTCGAGGTGCTGTCCCTGGGTGAGTAGCGCGGCGGTGTGGGCACGCTCGTGCTCTGCGGCGGCGTCCGCGATGAGCAACAGCGGTGGCAGCGCCTCAGCCGACGGATGGGTGTCACGCAGGACGGCGACGGTGTCGGCCTCGTAGTCGAGGCACACCCGGGTGCGGTGCAGGATCTGCTCCTCCACCATGATCAGCGCGTCAGAGAGATCACCGGTGACGGTCAGGTGAGGCATGTCCCCGACGAGGTGGGTGTGGTCCTCCAGCAAGGTGGCCAGGGTCTTGGCCGGGATGACCACGTGGGCGGGCTGGGCTGGTGCGCCGGCGGCGAGTGCGGACACCAGGAGGCCGCGTGCCGCCGCGTGAGCAGCCGATCCGGTCAGGCCGAGTCCCGTCGCCGGCCACGCCCCGGACGTCAGCTGATCGGGAGGAGTGGGGGCGGCCGCACCCAGCCAGAGGGATCCGTATCGACCGCTGAGAGACGACCTGGTCGGGACAGGGCCGGTGTCGACGAGGCGCGGGTCGGCGGGGGCCGTCGGGGGAACGGTTGCTGTCGTGGCCGGACGGGAGGCGTGGTCGGAGGTTCCGCTGCTCGAGATGGCGGACGTGGATGTGAGGCGGGGAAGGGCGCGGCGGATGTGGGCCAGGACGGCAGGCAGCGGCGGTGACTGCGGATCGTGCCTGGGGGCTCTGGGTGACGGGTCACGTGGCGGGGTGTGGCGGTGTCGCCGATGGACGTAGGCGAGAGTGCCGGCGGCCAGCAGGGCCGTGGCCAACGCGGCGTCGATCCATCCCTGCTCGCCGAGCGACACTCCGGTCTGGTCGCAGTCGGCCGATGCTTCGTCAGGACCGGGGGCGACCGGTGTCGCCGGGGTGGTGGTGCCCGGTGCGGGCGAGGGGCTGGTGTCCGTGTCGGGCGGAGCCGGCGTCCTGTTCGGCGTGGTGTCGGGCGCGGATCGTGAGGGAGCGGAGGGCGGGCGTGGGGCGGGAGCGTTCGCCGGAGCAGGTAGGCGCAGCTTCCAGCCAGGTTGGATGAGGTCCGGGTTGGTCAGGCTGCCGGTGGTGAACCGTGCGCCACGGTTGAGGGAGTAGATGTCCCGCCACCGATCGGGGTCATCGAGACGGCGTGCGGCGATCGCGGACAGGGTGTCTCCCCGGCGCACCGTGACGGTCCGCCGCTGCGAGGCCTCGCCTCCGTGCGGATTCGCTGATGCCGGTGCTGCCCGGACCTCGCTGTCGCTGCTGGCAGGTGGCGGGGTGCTGTCCGGGGAGTCGGTGGCCGTGGCGGCGAGGGCGGCGGGAGCCGTACCGCTGACGCCGGCGGTCACGGCGGTGACCCCGAGCAGTGCTGCGGTCAGCCCCTGCAGCGGGCCCGGAAGGCGCAGCAAGGCGACCCGGCGCAGGCGGCGGTCCGCCAGGTCGGACAGATGGGTGAGCATGGTGACGGTGAGTAGCGCCCAGAGAGCCCACCCCACGGTGATCGCCAGGATGGCGAGGAACCCCGGTGTCAACGGCTGGGCGACCCACGCCCGCGCGTCGTTGCCGGTTGGCCATCGCACCTGGGAGTGGCCGAGGCCGTACAGCAGGAGCGCGGGAGCGCCGATGACGGCTCCGCCAATCAGTGCCCTGCAAGCGCGTGCGATTGTCCGGATGCCCATGACGTCCCTTTCTGCCGACCGGTGAGGTGTGCGGGGAACGCTAGGCCCGGACAGGTCGGTGGGACGGGATTCGGCGGTTCACAGAAGGTCACAGCACCTCACACGACCTTACAAACGCAGGTCAGAGGCCTACCAGCCTTGGTCGGCCGACCGTCGGGAGCGGCGAGCACGATCGCAGATAGACGACAGGTAGGGCTTTCTCCGTGCTGCTCTCTCCACGACCGGTTCAAGGCCCGTGGTGTCACGTCGCGATGGATTGGTGCCGTGACTGCCGACGGGATCAGCGTCGGCGATGAGCTGCAGGAATAACCGATCAAGGGCTACCCGCAAGATCAACGAATGTGGCTGCCGCAGTATGCCGGATTAAGCGATCATGCAGACCGCAGGCGGTGGAAGCAGTGGGACGCTCAGGCTAAAGTGACGGCTCAACTCGGCATCCGGCGACAGGTGTTGTGGATGCTGCGTCGCCGCGTTGAGACTCCAGCGGGCACGATCGACATCAGCGAGCTGGTTGCCCGCCGAACCTTCTGGGAGAACTCGCCATGACCGAAGCTCCGATTGACGGGAGCGACCCCGGCGACGATGCCGCCCGGGAGGCTGTCGAGCGGGAACGGGCAGAGCTGCGGGAGTTCATCAAGGGGCTGAGTCCGAGCGACGTCAAGTCAGGAAACTGGTTCACGAAACTCGTCGCGCAGGCCCTAAGCTCTTACACCGACAAGGTTGACTGGCGGTACTTTCGAGACAAGTACCAGGGTGTGCCGGCGGACGGCATTGTCGAACAGCGGATCACGATGGCATCGCGGTATGCCGCTCTCGAAGGCGGACTCTCTGCAGGGGCTTACTCAGCTGCCGTCGCCGCCACCATCGGCAGCGGCGGCGGTGCCTCACCTCTGACCTTGCCAGCCGCCGCGGTGACACTCATGATCGACGTTGCCTATATCACCCAGCTTCAGCTGCGCCTGGCCTACGACATCTCCGTGCTATATGGGGTTCCGCTCGACGTGGACGACCCGGACGACATGTGGAAGCTCATTCGCGTGGCCTTCACGATCAAGGGTGGGGAACTGGCGCGGGAGGGCGTCACAAAGGCGGTCCCGCTCATGGTGCATCCGTTGGTCAAGCGGTTCTACTCCAGGAACGTCCTGAGTGCAGCCAAGGGGCTACCCGTCGTCGGGAAGTATCTCCTGCAGCGCAACGTCATCAAGGTCGGCATCCCCCTGGTCGGCATTCCCCTCACTGTCGTGCTCAACCGCTATACGACGCTGATCGCTGGTCGGCACGCGCGAGCCGTGTTCCGCAACGAGGCGCGGGTGATCGAACTCGCCGAGAAGCTGAGCAGCCGGAGTCAGCACCCCCAGCTGTTGCTGTGGGTCGCGTGGCTCGTCATCACAGCGGACAACAAAGTCGGCGACGATGAATCACTGCTCATGAAACACTTGGCGCGTGCCGTCCGCGACCTGCACGGGGTGGTCGATGATCAACTGGCCAGTGTCGTCGATATGGACCCCGACGATGTGTGGAAGCGTCTGGACGCCGAGTCCGGGGACCTGACGGACCTTGTTGACGTTGCCAACCGGGTGGCCACGGTAGACGGTGACGTCACCGCACACGAGAAAGAGGTCATTGCCAAGCTCCGTGACCGCTGCGGTCGAGCTTGACGCCACCGGACGGCTATTCCGCGACCTTGGGGCTGGTGCTGGTTCAGCCTCCCAGGCGGGGCGAGGTTGGCGACCTGGGTGAGGTGGCCACCGGTAGGAACTCTCCTCCTGGCCCCTGCAATATTGACGGGTGACGTGAGGATCTTATTCATGTTTGACTGATGTCCATGTCAGGGCAGGTGCGGCTGGCGATCGACTACGGCGCTACCAGCACCGTGGCGGTGCTGGCGTGGCCCGACGGTCGATGGGTTCCGGTGGCCGTCGATGGCAACCCGGTGATGCCCAGTGCCGTGTGGGTGGCCGAGGACTCGGGTGTGTGGACCGGGCAGCAGGCGTGGCAGGCCGCCGCGCGTCAGCCGCACCGGTTCGTCGCGGCGCCCCAGAGGTTCGCCGAGCAGACCCTCACCGTCGACGGCCGGCAGGTCGAGGCGACGACGCTGGTGGCGGCGACCCTGCGCAGGGTCGCCGAACAGGCTGGGCAGGTGGCCGGCGGGCCGGTGGGGGACGTACGGCTGGTGGTGCCGGCCGGATGGGGGCCACGACGGCGCACCTGGATGCGGCACGCGGCGCACCGCGCCGGTTTGGGGCAGCCCCACCTGGTGGAGGCCCCGGTCGCGGTGGCGGACCACCTGGTTGCCTCTGGTACGCAGATGCCGGTGGGCGCGTATCTGGCGGTGGTGGACATCGGCGGTGGGGCGGAGGTGACGGTCCTGCGTCGTGGTCCCTCCGGGTTCGAGGTCCTCGCGACCCTCGCCGACCCCGACGCCGGCGGGGACGCCATCGACCAGGCTCTCGCGACCACCCTGGCGGGGGAGGGCGACGGCGGGTGGGCGTGGGTGGCGAGTGTGCGGGCCGCGAAGGAAGCCCTCGCCCAGCACGCGGCGATCACTGTGCCGCAGCCCGACGGCACGGCGGTCGTGGCCACGACGATGACCCTGGAGCAGGCGGCGCGGCCGGTCCTGGACCGGGTAGGTCAGCTGACCTGCGAGGCGGTCGCCGCTGCGGAACTCACCCCGGCGGACCTGACCGGCGTGTACCTGGTCGGCGGCACGGCCCGGCTACCGCTGGCCGCCACGGTGATCGCCGAACGAACCGGCCTCATCCCGCAGGTCGCCCTCGACCCGACGTTCACTGCGGCTCACGGCGCCGTCGGCGCGAGCCCCACCGCCGCGGGTGGTGGTGATGGTGGGGGGCAGGAGCCGGTGCCGCAGGTGCGGCGGGTGCTGGGCATCGCGGTGCCCGGCTTCGCGTCGCTGGTGATGATCACGCAGATGCTCCTCACTGTCACCCGCGGCGGGGTGTACCCCCTCGAGTGGGCGGAACCGGCGTGGGGGCTGTTGGCGATGGCCGCCGTGTTCGCGGTCATCGCGTGTCTGTCCGCCGGCACGATCATCGGATCCCTGGCCGCCGCCCACAACCCCGGAGCCATGACCCAGTCTCCCGCGGGCACCGTCAGCATCGGCGTCCTGTCTGCCGTCTGCCTGGGCGCCGCCACTGCGAGTCTCTATGCGGTGGTGGCCGCCCAGTACCTGAAGATGCCGGTCGGCCCGTTCCTGCGCTGGGCCTTGTACCCCATCGCCCCGATCGTCGTGCTCGCCCTCGTCGCCGCCTTCGTCGCCGCCCGCCAGCGGCGCACCCCACCCGGTGGGTGGTCGGCGCTGTTGGCGTTCCCCACCAGCTCCGCCCTCACCGCTGGCCTGGGCATCGCCCTGGTCCAGTACTCGAACACCGCAGCCCGGTGGCCCGACATGGTGGTCTGGATCGACCTCGCCGGCCGGGTCGGGGGACTCCTGCTCGGCATCGGCACCGTCATGGCCCTGGTCCGCCCCTGGACGCTCCGGCTCGTCCTGGGCGCGCCGCTGGCGGTCATCACCGCCGCGATCACCGCACCCCGCATCACCGGCACCCTCGCCGGTATCTACGCCACCGCCGTGGCCGGATGGTGGGTGTACCGGCTGTGGACCCGCCTCATTCGCGCCCCGGCCACTCCATGACCCGCCACCACCCCACCACGGGTCGGCCCCGCCACCGGCATCCGCTGCCGGATCGACACGATCATGGTGGACGGGCACGGTGAGGTGGCCCCGCCAGATCGCCTCCGCCACCGCGGTCGCCGCCGTCCTGGCCGGTCCACCGATCGTGCTCACCTACACCGCCGGCTGGTCCCTGCCCACCCGCCCCACCCAGGAACACCTCCGCCAGTGGCTCAGCGACCCCCTCACCGAGGACACCCTCATCGCCGGCCTGGTGCTTCTGGCCTGGATGCTGTGGCTCCTCATCGCCGGGCTCACCCTCCGTACCACCGTGACACGGGCGGCGGCGACGATCCGGCGGCTACGACGCCTGCCGCTGCCCACCCCGATGCAGGCCACCGCGACCGGCATGGCCGGCGCCGCCGCCCTGTGGGCACCCACCACCACCGCCACGACCGACACCCCACCGGCCCCCACACCCACCAGCACCGGCGAACACCTCCGGCAGACAGCCGACGCCGGGGTGGACGTGCCCGGGGGATGGATCCCCGCCGACACCGCACACCAGATCGCCGCCGCCGGCACCCTGGTCTGGCTCCGCCGCCGCCGCCTCTACCGGCCCCCACTCCCCGGACAACCCCGCGACGACAGCGACCTGACCGCCCTGCCACCCACCGTCACCGCCGTCCAAGCCGCCCTTACCGACACCCCACCCACCCCCGCCACCCCGCTGAGAATCCCCACCGGGGGCATCGGCCTGACCGGACCGGCGGCCACCGACGCCGCCCGCGGCATCCTCCTCACCACCCTGCTCCGAACCCTCCGCGACCCCACACAACCCGCCACGATCGTGACCAGCCGCACCGACCTGCACACTCTCCTCGGACCCCACACCCTGCCCCTGCACCACCTGCCAGGCCTGACCGTCACCGACACCCCCGCCGACGCCATCACCACCATCACCCACCCGCCTCACCCAGGCGCGGCACACCCGATACTGCTCACCCACGCACCCACCGACCCCGACACCGCCACCCGCCTCTCCGCCGCCCTGACCCACACTCCCGGTGTTGTCATCGGCACCTGGATTCACGGCCCTACCTGGAACATCACGCCGGACGGACACGCCGAGCGTGGCATCGGCGGCGGCCGTACCCGGCTGTGTGTACTCACCGCCACCGCCGCCCGCGACCTCCTCGCCGTCCTCACCCCCACCCCGGCCACACCACCGGCGGTGGCCGTACCCCGGCAACGACCACCAGCGCCCACCCCACCGCCCGAGGCGTCCCCCGCACCGAAGCTGTTCACCCTGCGCGTCCTCGGCAGCCCCACCCTGTGGGCAGCCGGCAAACCCGTCACGATCCGCCGCACTGCGGCCCTGCAGATCCTCGTCGCCCTCGCCGTCCACCCCGACGGCGCCACCACCCATGACCTCGCCACCACGATCTGGCCTGGTCTCGCCGGACGCACCGTCGCGCGGCGCCTCTACACCACCCTCAGCGACCTCCGCAAAGACATCACCACCACCGGACACCCCCACCCCATCGCCCACACCGACGACCGATACCACCTCCTCCACCACCACATCGACGTCGACCTCTGGCACCTCAACGCCGCCATCGACCACGCCACCACCACCGTCGCTAACCACGCCCACGCCCACCAAGCAGTCATCGACCTCTACACCGGCGACATCGCCGCCAACCACACCTGGCCCTGGCTCGACCCCATCCGTGAGAAGACCCGCCGCCACGTCATCGACGCCCACACCACCCTCGCCACCAGCGCACCCGACCCCCACACCCGCCTCCACCACCTCCAGAACGCCCTCCGCCTCGACCCCTACAACGAACACCTCCACCACCAAGCCGCCGACACCCTGGCCACACTCGGCAGACCCCACGACGCCGACGTGCTCCTCACCCGCTACCAACAGAGACTCACCGACGCTGGTATCACCCCACCCCACCCTGCCGCGCGGCGATAGATCCGCCGGCCCGCCGGTCAGGCGCCTCTTCGTCCCGCGAAACGACGGACCGTCGACGGGCTGCGCCAGCAGGGCTGAACTGGCCTGCCGTGCCACGGGAGTTCGCGGGCCTCTCCGGGCCGGTTACGCTCCTTGTCACCCGGATCAGCCTGCGAACGCCGCCGTCGACGCAATCGCAAGGCCGACGCCGAGTAGCCTGAGCCGCCCAGCGCCGTGAGATCGACGGTCAGTCGATCAATCACCGATCGCGTCTGCCGGTGAGAGCCGATCGGCCCACCTTGTCCCGCTACCGCTGGCTCGTATCGTCACGGGCATGATCAGTGAGCTGTGCGCTGCCACGGTGCGCCATCGGCACGTCGTTCTCCTGCTCGGCCTGCTGGTGGCAGTCGTGAACGCTGCCACCATCGGACTCACGCCCTCCCTGGGACAGATCCTGTTCTTCCCGCTCGTCCTGATCACCTTGGCGGTTCTGCTCTTGTCGGTGATCGCCATGGGGATCCGGCCGGCCTCTTTCGTGGTGCTTCCGGATGTGCCGGCCTTCGCGACGCCACCGCCGGCATGGAAGGTGTTCCTTGCGCTGGGCGTCCTCTGGCCCAACTCGGCGAGCCTCGGCGCGTTGGTCCGCTCCACGAGGGCGGACTTCGTGTCGACGCTCGACGTGGTCCTTGCTCTCGCCTGGCTCGTAGCGGTTACGTTGCTACTGATCGATGTGTGGCGGGACAACGAGGTGCAACTACGGCCCTACGGCATACGGCAGAGCTGGCCGCTCGGCTCGCTCACCGTACCGTGGGAGGCAATCCCCGCAGCTCAGCTCCGACCAGGCACCGATCGTCCCTCGCGGCTTCGCATGGCCTTCGCGGAACCGCTGCTCGTGAAGCGCCGTGGCATCCCGTGGAGCCGCAACGCACTGCGCACAGACAACGTCGACGCCCGGTTCCTCGCCACCGCGATCCGACACTACGTCTGTCGTCCTGAACACCGGCCGGCTATCGGCAGCCAGGCCGAGTACGAACGACTTCTCATCGAACTGGCCAACCGGGACGACGGAACGGACCAGACCGACTGATCAAGCCCTTCGATCCTGCCAGGGGGAGCATGCTACCGGTTCGAGGTGGGCAGAATGTGAAGTTCTTTTGTGATGACGTGCCAGCAGAAGGTCTCGCCGTCCTCGCAAGGGCTCAGGGCTTGGAGAGGTGTGAGCCGTACGCCGTGGTCGGCGAGTAGTCGTAGGTGGGCGTTGAACGCGGGATGGCGGGCCAGGCTGGTCTTGACGAAGGGGGAGGCCACTATCGGAAGCCCCGTGCCGAGTGCTTCGTTGAGGATGCCGAGGGCCATGCTGTCGTTGATGCCGGTGGCCCATTTGTTGATGGTGTTGAAGGTTGCCGGGACGACGGCGATGGCGTCGGCAGGTGGCAGGCTGCGGGGTTCGTCGGGGTGCCGCTGCCGGTAGCTGACGGGATGCCCTGTCAGTGCGGCCAACTGTTCTGTGGGAAGCCAGGTGTAGGCGGTTTCGGTCGCGATGATGTACACGTCCCAGCCGTCGCGCTGTGCCGCCTCTACCAGTTCGGCGATGTGTCGGGCTGGTGGAGCGGCACAGACCACCAGGTAGAGCAGCCGGGTGTTCACAGGCTCGGGCATCAGGCGGCGATCTCGGCTCGTTCGGCGAGTGCTCGCAGGCCGGGGGTGGCGGAGCGTCGCTCACGGGCGAGCAGACCGCCGATCAAGCGGCGTGTCCTGGCGTGCACGTGCACGGTCTGGGGTGCGATGCGTTCGGCTTCGAGGAGGTGCAGCACTGCTGCGGGATCGTTGCCGGACGAACTGGCGTGAGCCGCTGCGAGGTCGAGGTGGACTTGGGCCCGGCGGCTCATCAGGGCCTTCGGCAGCGACGAGGTGTCGAGGTGTTCGCCGAGATGGATGGCTAGCTGTGGTCGGTCCGTTCGGGTGGCGATGTTGATGCGGTGGATCATGACGTTCGTCGGTCCGAAGCCGGTCCAGAGGTCGTTGCGGTCAGCGCCGACCTGTTCGGCCAGGGCATGCGCGTCGTCGAGGTGCCGCTCGGCTGCAGCGGGCTGGGCCTGGCGGGCGGCGACCAGTGCCGCGAGCAGGACCAGCGCTCCCTGGGCCGACAGAGCCCGCGGCCCGCGTGGAACTGCGGTCTCTTTGAGGTGGTCAAGGGCTGCCAGTACCACTGCCTCGGCACTGTCGGTGCGGTGTGGCATGGCCAGCAGTGCGGTTCCCACCGAGAACGCCGCTGCGGCGACGAGGGCGGCGTCCTCGGTGTGGTCGGCGGCGACACGGGCGGCTCGGTCGGCAGCTATCCACGCGAGGCTGGGATCGCCGAGTTTGACGGCGACTTTGGAAGCGGCGAGATTCGCCCCGGCCAGGACCGCGGCAGCCCGGTTGCGGTGGGTGCCGGTGCAGGCGCGGATCATGAGGTCCGCCTGCTCGATCGTGTCGGGTAGCTCCCGGATCGTCTCGGCGTAGTTGCCCCGCTGATACAGGTTGTGGATATGCGCGACCCGTTGACGGACCTCCGGCAACCTGGTGGGGTCGATCGCCTGGTCCGGTCGGTGGGGTGCGAGTAGACGGTGGCGAAGGTGAGCCAGTAGGCGGGCGGCGGCAGAGTTGTCGTCTTCGCGACGGCCGGCCTCCGCGTCAGCGACTGGTGGCTGCCGATGCTGTGCCGCCTCGGCGATCACCCGGCGATCCAGGACTGCTCCCCAGCGGGCGTGACGGGCCGCCTCGGCCTTCTCCTGTTGATGCCGAACCTCAAGGGACCGGTACTCGTCATAGCCGGTGAGCAACTCGCCCCCGGCCTGCAGGAGCGACTCGCACTGCGCCCAGAAGACGCGGTCCACCACCTGCCGGCCGTTCTCGACGTTGGCGACCGTGCTTCGGGTGCTGTGCACCCGACGCGCCACATCATCCTGAGTCAGTCCATGAGTCTTGCGCCAGCCGGCGAGCCTCCGCCCCAGCGCTCGCTTCGCGTCACTGATCTGCTGCGGATCCACGAAGATGCCCTCCACCCATCATCGGGGGCGTCGATCACCGTTCGGCACGTACCCCTCACGGCAACCTGACAGTAGCCGGTAACGGTGGGAGCGACTGTCGAGACTTCGTGTCGAGGGTGTTCGACACCCTGACAGACAGGGTTGCGCCAACCGCCGCTCACCCGAACTCATCGCCACCCTGACCAGCAGTTACCCAGAATGCAATGACCCTGACAGGGGGTGTCCCTTCCGTTTGCGTGGCCGATACTTTAGGCCCGGTGGGCCGCCCATTCGTAGGTCCAGCATGCGAGGTCACGCACCCAGCCCTCCGCGCTCTGCCGTGACTTGTTGGCCCACTTCGAGGCGTTCCTCGCTGCGAAGTCGTCCAGAACCTCGGGGTCGGTCCCGGCCCAGGCGGGGAACTGGCTCAGCCAGTCTTCCGCCTGGGCCGGGGTGTGGCCGTTGCCGATCAGCCACTGAGTGAGCAACGCCAGCTCGACCCACGGTGCCGCCTTGGTCGCGTACGCCCAATCGACGATCCGCAGTCCCTGCGATGTCAGTATCAGGTTGGCCGGGTTGAGGTCGGAGTGCACGAGCGCATCGCCTTCCATCGCCGGGTGGGCGAAGCTGAGCCGCCCCGCTGGGCCGAACAGCCGCACGTCCGGCGCGACGGTCGCCTGAAGCCCTTCGAGGGTCGCGGCGAGCGTGTCGAGGTCCGGGCTCCCGGGTGACAGGTCGGGGTGGGGGCCGTCCAGGTGCTCGGCCCCCACCACCAACCAGCCGTCGGACTCGAAGTCCCACAGAACCGTAGGTGGAAACCTGTCGATGGCTCTGGTTGCCGCCACCTCGTAGCGCAGTGACCGGACGCCCGGCCCCGAAGAGGCGGCCTTGACGAAGACGGTGCCGGTGGAACCGATGACGGTCGACGCGATCTCCGCGTGGTCACCACGCGGAGCCGGGTACACGCCGACGATGCCGCCGACTCGTTCGCCGACCGCTGTTCCCACATGCTCGGGTAGGGCGGCCCAGTCGCTGCGCATGATCACCTCTCGTTGTTACTTGCCGGTGAAGTCCGGTTCCCCGGGCGGGCAGCACGACTCGGCTTCACCGTGCCAGAACTCCATGTCGACCCGGTACCCGGTGGCGTGCAGCGCCGCGAGCGTGAACGTGACGGCGGTGCCGTCCATCATCCCCTCGGTCAGGATGGGGATGTGGTGGACGAAGCTCCCGGCGACCTGCTCGCAGGCCGCGGCGTAGGGCACGGTGTGCTGCAACACGCAATGCCACACGGCGTCGACCGGGAGGGTCGGCACGACACGGCCGATCGACCCGTCAGGCAGCAACATCCCGAAATCCTCGTTGCCCACGGTGTCGGCGTGCGCCTTGAGGAAGACCAGGAACTGCTCCACGGCCCGCTCGGCGTACGCGCGGGTGACGTGCCGGTCGGCAGCGAAGTAGTCGACCAGCTTCCCGAACACCTCGGGCGTGACAAGGTTCCGAGGGTCGAGGGCGGCCGTGGTCGCGGTCGTGGTCGGTTCGTGTGCGGTGACAGTCACGACTTCTCTCCTTACACCTGGTGCGGTCAGCGGCGCTGGTCGACGCCGCGTACGGAGCTGGGGGTCCGCATGCCTGTTCTGCGGTGAAGCGGTCATGAAGCGCAGGTGACTCGCGGCAGGGTCGAGGCCGGGGGACCTCTCACCCTTGGCATAGCCCTCATCAGCGGGCCCTGGCCCAGGACATGAACCGCTCCGTCAGATTGGGCGGCCGGTCCGGGTGGAGCTGGTGAAGCTGACCGCTCGCCTCGGTCATCAGCACCCCGAGGAACAGCAGCAGCGCGGTCCGGTCGTGCCGGTACTCCGTCAGCAGTGCCAGCCGTGCCGGCTGGCAGGGCCACTCGGCACCACAGTTGCGGCACCGCCAGAGCGGACGCATAGCGACGTGGGGAATCGGCGGCCTGACCATCAGCGCAACCTCAGGGCGGTACGACCGCCCAACACCTCGAGGGCATGATCGACAACGATTGTCCTGCCAGCCCCGTCAACCCCCTCTGGACCGACGAACATCCCACGGTGCCGGATGATCTCTTCCCTAGCAGACGTGTGATCCAAGCCCATGACCACCGCTTCCCTTCTTCACCGGCACCCGTCCCCGGATCTCGATGCGGTCTGGACGCGCCCGCTGCGGCCTCACCTCTACGGGTGCTGCCGCGTCCGGGATGCCTCCTGACGCCACTGACACCCACCGTCGCTGGCGCCCGGCCAAACCGCCGAACCCTCGAGTGCCGGAAATAAGTAGAAGCTGGTCGACACGTGTCGAACACCCTCGACACGCACCTTCGACACGGCCCCGGCGCATCAGGTAGGACAAGTACCGCCGCTGTTGTCGGCGTACGGCTTCGAGTGCAGAGCCAGGGCCGCCACCGAGTACACGGCAGCTACCGACATCTGCGAACGCGGCTGCAGCTCACGGCCGAGCTTGCTCTTCAGGATCGACTACAGTCAGTCATGTTGGTCGACCGGCGGCGTCCGATCTGCCGATGAGCGTGCAGACGATTTGGGGTGTCAGGAGCCATCCGAGAGAGCCCGCGTCGACCCTTCGTCAGCCTTCGGTGGTCCCGGCTTCGGTCAGCCAGCGGTGGTCATAGTTCAGGTGGTCCCAGCGGGATCGCAGCCACTGGCGCTTGGTCGTGCCCGCCGTGACCCATAGGGATCGCAGCCCGTCGGCGAGCTGATCGCGTCGCTGTGGCGCAAGGAGCCCGGGAAGCTGGTGGCAGATGTCGGCGATCAAGTTGGCGCGCTCACTACGTCGGACCAGAGCGTTTGCCGGGTGCGACTCGGGTAGCGGCGCAGTGAGGAATCGGATCTCCAGGAAGCCCAGATGGAGCAGGTCGGCCGTCGCTGCTTCCATCGCAGCTCGGGACGGAAAGTTCGACTCCATCACCACATCCTCCGCCCGGCAGGTCAACGGTAACGTCGCAGGCAGCCCGCGTCTGCCGCCGACCGGGTGCGGCAACCGCCTGCGAGGTGGCGGGGCTTTGTAACCTTGCGTAGTGACAGGAAGGCGAACTGGGCACCCAAGCATCCGTCTGGCGGGCACCGACGTGGTGCTAGTCGGCTTGTTCTCTGCCAAGGACAGGCAGGTTGACACGAAACTTGACCTTCTGGCGGCTTCAGTGGAAGCACGTGGTGGACGAGTGGTTGGCCGGCAGGTCCAGAGGCGGGGTATCTCACGCGGCGGCGCGAGCAGGATGGCGTTGCCGTTCTCTCGGCGAACCCTGCTCAGCTCGGGCAAGGCCCACGAGGTCGCCGACGCCTGCCGGTCAGCCGCGGCCGCCATGGCCGTCTTTGTCAACCCGTTGACCGAGCATCAGCGGACAGTTCTCAGCGATCTCTTCGGTTGCCCGGTGGTCAGCGGTGACGACCTTACCTGAACATCCGCTCATGCCGTTCTCGCGCTGCTGAAGGTCATCGGCCACTGGCGTCAGCGGCCCGGACCGTCCGTCGCGGTGCTGCTGGCGTGCGTGGACGTGGCAGTACGACGGCTACCCACCCCGATCGTGCTCGCTACCGCCGCCCTGGTCGGAGTGGTCGGTGTCGCTGCCACCGTTTCTCGCCAGCCCTGGATGCTCGTCAACGCCTTCACGGCCGGCGGACTGCTCGCGGGGATCTACCTGCTACTCGCGCTGCTCGGCGGCGGAATGGGGATGGGCGACGTCCGACTCGCCGGAATGCTCGGCCTGGCCCTCGGGACTACCACGTGGACCGCGGTGCTCTTCGGAGCGGTACTGCCCTATCTCCTCGCCGAGCCCCACGCCGTCGCGATTGGCGTCGCCGCACGCGGGCGCAGCCACCCCGTGTTCGGGCCGTACCTGGTAGGCGGAGCGGTGCTCGCGGTCCTCGCGACCGGATAGCCACATCCTGGTGCCTACTGGCCGACCTTCCTTGGATCATGCGGGACAAAGTCGTCGGGGGCGCCCGCATGGGCGCCCCCGACGAGGAAGGCTGTGGTCTCTGGCATGGATGGCCGTAGCGGGCCAGAGCACGGTCCAGGACCCGGAGCGGGGAACTGCCGCTCGGCGTGACCGGTAGGTCAGAGGCCGATCTCGGAATCAGTTGAGCATCCCGCTCCGCCCTACCGGAGGCATGGCCCCCATCCGGGTACGTCGTTGACATTCGCTTCCGCGTCGCGTGGGATTCAACCGAGTAGGGGGAGCACGACGGGACGCACGCGTGGTTGGTGCAGTTGTCCCAGTCCTCAACGAGGTAGGCCGCGCTGAACGTCGTCTGCCTGGCCGCCGCTGGTCCGACCTGACCCGTCAAGGACGGCGCTCGCTGGTCGATGGCGGGCCTGGCCGCCATCGACCAGCGAGTTTCAACCCTCGCGCTGCACAGTTACGCGCGCCGGCCGGTGCCATAGCGTCTTCTGTGAATGCCCTGCCCTGTCATGTGGGATTCTGGCGCCGCCCCAGGGTCACCTCATCGCCGAGTGCCTTCCGCCCTCGGGCGGCGACGTCTGTGCCGGGTGTGGCCACAACACGTCGATGATGGTCTCGATGCTGACGCTGAGGGTCGACTCGATGTCATCGAAGTCGAGCGTGCTTTCCATGAGCGCAAGGTGGTCGAGCAGGGAGTCGAACGAGCCGGCAAGGTGCTGCAGTGGTGGTCGATGCTCGCGGCGTTCGGCAGCCTGGGTCTGCAGCGAGACCGCGTATGCGACAGCGGCCGGCCACAACTGGTCGAGGAACAGCCCGGGAGGAGGTTCGTCGTCACTCCACCCCGCGTCGCGCCAGTTCTCGGTCTCGGCAGAACGGGCACGCTGGCGAAGGTCGGGGCACTGTTCGTCCAGTGCTGCGACGAGGGCTCCGAGTCGGGCGCCGGGCCCGAACCTGACCAATGGAGCGGGCCGGGCACCGGGCGGCAGCCATACCCAGAGCTGTTCCGGCTGCGACCAGTAGTCCGCGGGCAGAAGAACCGTGCCCGCCTGCTTCCACAGTCTTGTCAGCTGGTCGTCGAACCCGGTTGGTGCCGTACACGCCAGCAGCGCCACTGGCCCGGCCCAGCCAGCCGGCATCGCGAGGTCGGTCGCGGCCAACTGGTCGATCTGGTAGGTCAGGTAGGCGGTGACGTGCCCGGCAGTGACGTGCACGTCACCATCGAATGCGCAGACCGGGCACAGCGTTAGCTCATCGTCGCCAGCGGCGGGGAGTAAGTGTGCGCCCGGGTAGGCGTCCCCACACACGGCGCATTGTGCCTGGTTGGCGGCCTTCGCCACCGCGCGTGCACGTCCGGCGGCCAGCATGCGGTTCAGTTCCGCGATCAACTCGTGGGCGGGACGGTCACCGCTGATCTGGGCGTGTGCTTCGAAGCCGGTCGGGGTCAGCGGGGCGGCCATCTCCACCGTCGGCGGTTGGGACACATCGAGCCGCGTGTCGTCGTCCGGGTCCGGGGCTTCGCCGCCGAATTCCGCGACCTGGGAGGCGCGACCAACCAAGAACCGGGCCGGGCCAGCGTAGCCGCGGTACTCTGCGTTCTCCGCGAAGGTTTCGTACTCCACGGGCCAACCCGCCTCGTGCAGGGCTTGCATCAGTTCGGTGTGCACGGCGGCGGCGCTGAAGCCGCCGTGGCGGCGGGCGGTTAGTCGCGCAGCGGCCGCGTGGGACACCCCCGTCGCCTCAGCGTATGCCCTGGCGGCCTTCTTTCGAGCGCTGTCCTTGACCATCGTCTTCGACCCCTTCGGGCGGCCCCACACCCCGCACCGACGAAAAGACGGGTGTGAGCAGCGCGCGAGCCGGAGGCCCTTGTCCGCGATTGCCGCGACGGTGTGGGCGTCGGCCGGCACGGAGACAGGCAACCGCGTGCTGCCCAGGAATATCGTAGTCGCCGCGTACCGTCAGCGCGATGACCGGCCGGTGTGGCGCCCGGTCGACGACAGGAGACGAGGATGGCTAGTCGAAGGCAGCAAGCGGAACGTCGTCGGCGTGCCGCGCAGCACACCCGCAGACCGAAACTCGCCGCGCCGGACGGCTGGCTCAGCGACGACCAGTGGCTGGCGTGGGCCGGAGACTACGGCCTCGACCTGCGCGACCGTGACCAACTGTTGGACGCTGTGGCGGTGGGGCTGACCGTGCTCTGCTGGCGCAACACCGCGCTGGAAGGCGTCCACGGCGGAGTCGAACGCGTCCAACGCCTGGAACTGCTGGGCAGGGACCCGGACGATCCTGATGTGCAGGCTGCGGAGCGCCGCACCCGGCGCGACCACTACCAGTTGCTGAACGCCAACTGGGAGATGATGGCCGACGTCGACCCCGACGAGAGTGTTCGAATCGACGTGTTCCTCGACGGCCGCGAGCAGGGTTTCGGTATCCCCGACGACATCATGATGAGGCTGAACATCAGTACCGCCCTGGATGTCCGAGACATGCTCGACGACGTCCTACCAGACTCGGTTACCGAGCCAGGGGCCGAGATTGCCTACGACCGGCGCTCGGTGCCCGAGCACATCGCGGCGTTGGTCGAGCTATTGCAGGACCCGGACCGGGAGCTGACCGTGGGAGGCTCGGCGGTCACCGCCGGTGACGTTCTCGGCGCGACGTGGGACGAGTACGCCGAAGATGTCATGCGCAAGGTGGCGACACACATCAAGGTCACCGATCTCATCGGGGCTCGGCGCGCCCTCTGGTACGCGGGCCTCTCGGGGATCATCTACGCCGCGGCCTGGTTCCCCAACCCTTGGTGGTCGCGGGCCGTGGACCTGCTACGCGATGCGATAGCCGACAACCGCGCGGCCGAGGTCCTCTACTCGCCGGAGCGAGTGGTGGAGATCCCGCTCGACGACGAGTTCTGGGAGACGTTGTCCAGTCGGCCGGCCGAGCTGACCGGCCCGCAATGCGCGTGGGTGCAGGACACCCGACTGCCTGACCTCATCAGCACAGCATGCGACAGCGACCGGCAACGTCTCGGGCCTCTAACTGGTGAGGACCGGTTCTTTGGTCTGGCGGTGATGTTCTGACTTCCCGGCTCCAGGTCGCCCCACCCATGAGGTCGCTGTTCGACTGCAGGTCCTTGAAAGAACCTGAACTGTGTTGAGCCCTCCCGATTTCGGCGGGTTGGACGAAGCGGGGTCACGGCAGGACCGTAGGCGAAACGGAACGTCGACCACCAGGATCCGGCACACGCGGATGCTGCTGTGTCGCGGCGTGGCACGCGCCCGCCACCCAGGCTCGCTTGTAGAGTGCGAGATCCTCCCTCGTACGCCATGCGACTGGAGCTGTCGTGTCAGGTCACGCCGCCCCTGTTATGGCAGGCGATCCTGCGCATCCGGGCTCTCAGGCTGGGGGGTCGACTCGTGGCGATCAGTGATTCGGACATCTCGAGTGCGCTGTCGGCCTATCTCGTGCGCTATCCCGACGATGCCGTGTCGCTGTCCGAGCCGCTGCGGCTGCTGGCTGAAGGGGCGGGTTTCGCCTCGCGGCGAAACTTCTCGATGCACGTAACTGTCGGTGCGCTCCTCGTCTGCGGCACGGATGTGCTGCTTGTCGATCACCTTGCCTACGGAATCCCCTTGCAGCCTGGAGGGCATCTTGAGGCGACTGATTCCACGCTGATCAGCGCCGCCTTGCGTGAGCTGGTGGAAGAGACCGGGGTTGACCCCAGGGGGCTCTTCCCTGCGTCGGAGGTCCCGGTCTACGTCGAGTACGGGAAGGTTCCGGCACGGGCCGCGAAGGACGAGCCGGAACACTTCCATCTCGACTTCGGCTACTCGTTCGTGACAGCGCGGGCGGAGGTAGGGCGTATCCAAGAGTCGGAGGTCCGGAGTGCCGCGTGGTACCCGCTCTCCACGGCGCAGCGGCTTGTCGGACACCGCATCGCACGGGCGGTGACCACGCCAGCGTGAGGTGGCTGATCCGGCCCGGCAGATTCTCGCCGATCAGGCGCGTGCCGTTGCCCGCCGGACCATGGCCAGATCTTGGCGTTGCTGTTTCGATGTTGGCCCCGATGTCGTTCATCCACTCGTTCGAAGAGCGATCTGCGGTCCGGCTTCCACTCGAGCGCGAACAGAACGCGACGGTGACCAGGCTTGCCAGAGCCGGGCGGCTTCGCCGCTGGGCGCACGTGTGGTCACCCCTGCCTACGTCGACGGCTCCCAGACGACGATCATCGTCGGGATGGGCAGCCCTGGCGTCTCGGTCTGAAGCTGGGGCAGCGGTACCCAGTCCACGCCGACCATGGCCGGGCAGTCACACGGCAGGTGGTCATCGCCGAGTCCCGGTTCGCCGTCGGCTACCTGCACCGCGAAGCAGGAGGTCAGACCCGACGGGTACGGCACGCCGAGCAGATACCGCACAGCCACGGGCCGAAGACCGACTTCCTCGACAACCTCGCGACGGACTGCGTCCTCGGCTGTCTCGCCGACGCCGATGCCACCACCGGGCAGCGTCCAGTACTCCTGGCCGTCGTGACGACCGGAAGGACCACGCCCGCGCTCCCGCACCATCAACACCCGACCATCGCGTACGATCACCGCCGCCGCTCGCCGCCGCTTCGTCACTGCGAACTCACCTCCCCGCTGAACGTTTGCGTACCCGTTCCGCACCGGCCTTGTCTCGACGACAACGCGCTCTGTGGGGTTACGAGTGGGGTCTCCTCCGCGAGACGCGCTGGGTGTGCCGGTCGCTTGACCATAGGCGATGATGGCGGGCATGCGGCTGCTCATACTCGGTGGAACCTGGTTCCTCGGGCGCACTCTCGGTGAACTCGCGTTGGCCTCGGGATGGTCGGTGACGACGTTCAACCGTGGCGTCTCCGCCGCCGACCTGCCCGGCGTCCAGGCCGTCCACGGCGACCGGGAACGACCCGAGGACCTGGCACGGCTGGCCGAACACGGCCCGTGGGACGCCGTCATCGACACCATCGGCTACGTCCCCAACCAGGTCCTCGCCGCCGCGAACGCCCTCGCGCCGGTCGTCGGCCGCTACGTGTTCGTGTCCTCGGTCAACGTGTACACCGGCTGGCCGAACGAGCCCTTGGACGACGACTCACCGGTCTTCGACTGCCCGCCGGACGCCGACGCGACCTTCGGCGCCGACCTCGGCTACGCCGGCCAGTACGGGGCGCTGAAGGCAGGCTGCGAGAACGCTGTCGCCCACGCCGTCGGGCAACAACGAGCCGTGCTGCTGCGGCCCGGGGTGATCCTCGGACCTCGCGAGTATGTAGGTCGGCTGACCTGGTGGCTGGCACGCGCCGCCCGGGGCGGTCAACTGCTGGCGCCGGGACCTGCGGAGCGGCCCATCCAACCGGTCGACGTACGCGACGCCGCCGCGTTCGCGTTGGCCCGCGCGGCAGGACGGGAGTACGGCTCGTTCAACGTCACCGCACCGGTCGGCCACGCGACGTTCTCCGAGCTTGTCGACGCCTGCATCGCCGTGACGGACGCCGGCACCCGGCCGGTGTGGACCGACCCCGACTGGCTGATCCAGCAGGGTGTGCAGCAGTGGACGGAGCTGCCGCTGTGGCGCACCCACCCCGGCGTGTGGGCCGTCGACAGTTCCCGCGCCGCCAAAGCAGGACTAGCCTGCAGGCCCCTGCGAGACACCGTCAACGAAACCTGGTCGTGGATGACCGCAGGCGGTAGCGCCATCACCGGCGAGGGCGAAGCAGGCCGGGCCGCCGACCACGGCATCCCGGCCGAGCGGGAACGCGAGCTACTGCAGGCCTGGCACCAGCGCGGCTGACCCGAAGGTCATAGCGACGGCAGCGCGGGAGGAACGGGCCGGGCCGTGGCAAAGGAACTCGCCAGCTCGGCGAGCTGACGCGCCTCGGGCACCTGACGCCACCGCAGCGCCGACAGCACCTCATGCACCCTGCCCAAGCGTCCGAGCAGACCGGTGCGCCGCCACTCGGGCGGTATCGACCACAGCGGCGCCAGCGTCTCCTGCGCGGCGTCGAGCCGTCCGCCGGCAAGGTGGCAGGTGGCCAGGTCAACTCGGGCCTCGCCCTCGATGGTCGACCACGGGGTGGCGTCCTGCGTCGCGGCCAACCGCAGCGCGACGGTCGCTGCCTTCGTGGCCTCGTCCAGGTTGTCGACCTGCAGCCAGGCGGTGCTCGCGCAGCGCGCCTGCTGGGACGCGGTGAAGCCGAACTCCCCGCCGATGGCGTCGTGCAGGACGTCGTCACCATCGACGGCGCGGGCGTCGTCGGCTGCGGAGAGCGCCTCGCGGACCTGGTCGACGGCGCCCCGATGCGCCCAGGCCCGAGCCAACACGCACTGGGCACGCACCTGAGCGATGCCGGACGGGGCGGTGTCCACCGCTGCCATCGCGTACCGCACGGCTTCCTCGTGGCGGCCGGTCCAGTACGCGATGGTGGCCTGCATCCCCCGCGCGTAGGCACGCACACCGGGGTGGCCGATGATCTCGCCGTAGGTGTCGGCCGCACGGGCGTACTGCATCGCCGACGTCCACAGACCCAGATCCGCGCTCGCGCTGGCCAGCAACGCCGCCGCCTGCGCGGTGATCAGGTACAACTCGTGCTGCTGACCGGGACGGTGGGTGCGCCCCAGAGCCTCGACGGCGAGTGCCCGCACCCGCAAGGTCTCGGTGATCGCCACGGTCGGCGTCAACTGCCCGTAACTCTGGGCCATTCGGATCGCGTCGTCGCGTAGCTGCTCGACGGTGAGGTCTGACACGGCCCTCGCCCCCGCGTTCATCGCGTGTTCGCTGGTCTCCCGCGCGGCGACCCTGATCGCCTGCTGCACCCCAACGTACGCCCCGTCCGCAGCCCCCACAAACGCCGCCTCCGCCGTCGCGGTATCGCCCCGGGGCAGGAACGACGTGTCGTGATGCTGCGCTGCCTCGGCGATCACCCGGCGATCCAGGACCGCTCCCCAGCGGGCATGACGGGCCGCCTCGGCCTTCTCCTGCTGGTGCCAAACCTCAAGGGACCGGTACTCGTCATAACCGCTGATCAACTCACCGTCGGCATGGAGCAGCGACTCGCACTGCGCCCAGAAGACGCGGTCCACCACCTGCCGGCCGCTCTCGACGTTGGCGACCGTGCTCCGGGTGCTGTGCACCCGCCGCGCGACATCGTCCTGAGTCAGCCCACGCGTCCGACGCCACCTGCCGAGCCGTCGACCCAGCGCCCGCTTCACGTCACTGAGCTGCTGCGGATCCACGAGGACCTCCCTCCCACCGCCAGAGGGGCTGTCACCGCTCGCTACGCATCCCTCACGGCACGCTGACAGTAGCCGATGCCAACAGCGACGGTCCTCCCCCACAACGGCTTCCGACGCCCCCGACCACATCCGGCACGCCTCCCGCAGAGCGACCGGCGCTGGCCAACTCCGGTCAGCGGGGCCAGTCGAGTTGCGCCTCGGGCACGCCGACATCGCGGGCGTAGGTGACCGCTTCCCGCCGCCCGATGTCGTCGCCTCGGGGATAGGTGAAGACACGGCCGGCGAACACGACCCAGCTGGTGCTGTCGGTGGCGTAGTCGGCGTACCAGCGCCCCGGGGACAGCGCGGCGGCGAGCTGACGGGCGAGTTCGTCGCCAGCGTCGTCGGGGCCCGTGAAGTCGATCAGTGTCCACTGGGCCGGCTGGTCGCCGGCGGCGCTCCAGGCGGGGAGGCGGTGGATACGCCGCAACGTCAACGGCACGTCGATCGTGGCGTTCAGGGCCAGGCTCTCGACGATAAGGGCGCCCACGATAGGCAAGAGGATCACCGCCTTCGTTCTGGTGGCTCGGGCAGCGGCCAGCCTAACCTCATCGAACGAGTGTTCCAATGGTGGGCGTGGCGTGTCGGAGCGTCAGTCCTCCTCGGCATCGATGTTCGGGCGACAGCATGGTAGTCGTGGACATGCGCCGGGGGCCCCTGGCAGAACTCCAGGCTTCGGGCCTCCTGCTGTCAGGCATCCCGGCGCCAGGCTTTCAGCTGATGATGCTGTGCTGGGTGTCGGGGACCTGAGGCAGCCAGGTGACCGCGTCGCCGCGGAAGGACTGGTTGACCGGGACGAGGCAAGGGTCGTCCTGGTCGTCGAGGGCGGTGAGGTTGATGCCGATGAGCGTGTCGCCGTAGTCGAACGCCGCTACCGAGCTGCCGCAGGCGGCGCAGAAGCCTCGCGTGGTCTCGCCTGGAAACGTGTCGAACCACGTCGGCTCGCCGGCTTCGCCGGTCCAGTTCAGCCCTTCCTGCGGGAAGCTGACCCACGACTGGATCGGCCCGCCGGCCCGTTTCTGGCAGTGCGGGCAGCTGCAGACGTGGGGGTAGTCGGGCTCGCCGCTCACGGTGAACCGGATCTTGCCGCACAGGCAGCCGCCGGTGCGGATCTTGATGTCGATAACAGGCTCAGACATTGGTTACTCCCTCGCGTTGTGAGTCGGTTGGACTCTTCGCCTTGCCGCCCCGGTGACGATCTGCCGAATGCCTCGACGGCGTGCGGCAGGTCCGAGCCGCACAGCGGCTCGCGGCCGTTGCTGGTGGCTGGGCTTCAGGGTCGCCGAGGGCTGAGCCAGGGCGCGCTGTCAGCCCTTCAGCGCGGTCGATCCCGGCGTCCATCGGTACTGCTGGTGCGGATTACTCCTTTCGGACAGTGGCTGCACCGACGACTTTGCCGGCGTTGGGTCCAACGATTCGGGCCGGCCGGATCGGGTTGTTACCAGAGGTGGAGTTCGTCGAGGAGGTGGGCCGCGTGGGGCAGGGGTGCGGTGGGCTGGCCGGTGATCAGGGTGTCGGGGAGTGGGATGTCGGTGCGCAGGCGGATGGCGTCGCGCCAGGCGAGCAGCTGGGTCCATTGGTGGGTGATGGGGTGGCAGCGTGGGTTGCGGAGTCGAGGGCTGTTGGGGAGTTGGTCGAGGTGCCAGCCGTCGGTCAGGAGTGTGGCGGCGGTGGTGGGGCCGATGCCGCAGATGCCGGGGATGTTGTCGGCGGGGTCGCCGGTGAGTGCCCGGTAGTCGGGCCACTGGCGGGGGTGGATGCGATAGCGGCGGTGGATCTCGGCGGCGGTGATGACGGTGCGGTGGGGGTGAGGACGGTGACGGCGGGCCGTAGGAGTTGGTAGAAGTCCCGGTCGCTGGAGTAGCAGACGACGGATCGGCCCGTCTGGACGGCGCTGGTGGTGGCGGTGGCGATGATGTCGTCGCCTTCCATCTCGTCGATCTCTGTCCAGTGGACGGCTGCGACGTCGAGCGCTCGTTTGACGTCGGGTAGTGCGGTGATGGGGGTGTGGTCGGCGCCAGCCCGGTTCGCCTTGTAACCAGGCACGGCGGCGGCGCGTTGGGCGGCGGCGTATTCGCCGTCAAAGACGACGACGAGTTCGTGGTCGGGTGCGTGGAGGCGGTGGGCTTTGCGCATGAGGGCGAGGAACCCGAACACGCCGGTCAGGTCGCGGGTCTTGTCGCGGCTGGTGATCCGGGCGGGGAATCCGAACCAGGCGCGGTAGAGCAGTTGGTGCCCGTCGACGAGGAACAACCCGGTCACCGGCCCTCCCCGAGTGCGGGAGGGCCGGTGATGACGTGGACTCCCGGCCACCGCTGCGCCGGCCGGTGCCGGGCAAGCCGCTCGTGGGAGGTCTGTTCGCTGACGCGGGTGGGGTTGCGTCGCCACACGCCGTCGAGGAGATCGTCGAGGCCGTGCGGGGCGCAGACCGCGAGGTGGTCGTCCGGGTCGAGGTGGATCGCGACGGCGGTGGCGTACTCGGGCCAGGTCGCGACCGCCTCGGCGATGCCGCGAAACGGTGGGACGGGCGGGCCGCCGAGTCGTCGCGGGTACCAGGTGTGTACGGCGGCCTGGTTCTTCGCCTCCCATGGCAGGCCCGGCTCGGCGGTGGCCAGCCGGGTGGTGGCCCGGTCGTCGTTGTCCCGGCTCAGGTCGGCGGGGTCGAAGAACGCCACGTCCACATCCCGCACCGCGCGCAGGTCGAACCCGGTGCCGTAGCGGCGTCCCCAGACCAGGTCGCGTAGGACACCCGCGCCGATCCACGCGTCGAGCAGCCCCGAGTCCCGCACCACGGCCAGCGCCCGCATCAGCGGCACGTCGGCCCTGACCAGTTCCCGTAGCTCGTCGCCGCGCTCGATGTCTGCCGGGTCGGCCCGGCCGGCGGGCAGCGCCGTCATGGGCGTTCCGGCCCGTCGGGGTGGTTGTGGCGCAGGCGCTGGGCGAGGTAGTCGCCCAGCGATGTCGCGTAGGGCACGTCTGGGTCGCCGGTGGTGCCGGCCGGAATGTAGTGGGTGCGGCGGAAGGCGTCGACGAACACGGTTGGGGGTGCTCCGGCGTGGAGTGCGGTGGTGATCGCGGTGGACAGGGCGTCGGTGAGCCCAGCCAGGGTGGAGCCGTGTGTACCGACCCGCAGGTCGACGTGACCGAGTTCGCCGCTGGGCGCGACGGCTGTGGTCAGCCGTCCCGGAACACCATCGATCACGAACGTGCTGGTCACCTCGGTTGTCCGTCGAGACGTCGGCCGCGTATCTCTCATCGGTGCGGTCCTTCCCTTCTTGGCTGGGTACGCCCTGGATGCGTTGAGGCGGACCAGGGCGAGGTCTCGTGTTCATGGCTTCGGTCCGGGCGCGGTGTCAAGGAGCATCCGTCGCGGTGGTCGTCTGGTCGGCCTTGCGGGCGCAGTGCGGGCATCGTCGGGGGCAGGGCGTCTGCGGTATGGCGGTGGTGAGGCCGCTGGTGTACAGGATCGTGGTGACCGTCTGTTCGAAGGTGCTGGTCTCGCCGATGACGGTCTCCCCGGGGGTGTCGAGCAGGTCGCGGTGGGTGTACCAGTGGCGCATCTCGTCGGGGGTGACGGGGATCGGCTCGTCGCGGCCGAGGTGGCGGCGGACGGTCTCGTCGAAGGACACGTCCAGGTAGAACACCGCGACCGGGCCGGAGTGGTCGTCGATGAGCTGGTGCAGCACGACCGCGTAGCGTTCCGTGTGCAGAATGCCTTCGAGGATGACGTGGTAGCCCAGGTCGAGGGCGGTGCGGACGGTCGCGGTGATGAACGTCGGGGCGACCGGGTCGATGCGGGCGCTGTCGTGTTCCCTGAGCACGGTCCTACGCAGGTAGTCCTGTTCCAGCAGCGCCGCACCGCGCCCGAAACGTAGCCGGACCTCCCGGGCCGTCGTGGTCTTCCCGCTGCCGGAGTTCCCTCGAATGATCACCAACGAAGGCGGCGAGAGTCTCGTGGGGTTCGGCGTCGTCATGGCGTGCTCCGTCAGGCGGTGGCGGTCTGGCGGGGCACCGTCGCGGCGGGCCCGGTGGTGTCGTAGCCGGCGGCTTGCAGGGTGAACAGCTCCGCGTACCGCCCGCCGGCGCTCATGAGCTGCTCGTGGGTGCCGGACTCGACGAGGCGGCCGTGGTGCAGGACGTAGATGCGGTCGGCGTGGCGGACGTTGGCCAGCCGGTGGGTGATCAGGATGGTGATGCCACGGCCCTGCCGGTCCCGAATGGCCTGGAAAAGGGCGTCCTCGGCGCGCGGGTCGAGGGCGGACGACGGCTCGTCCATGATCAGCACGTCGGCGTCGCGCAGGAACCCGCGCGCGGCGGTGATGCGCTGCCACTGGCCGCCGGAGAGGTCCTGCCCGCCGGCGAAGGTGCGGTCGAGCAACGTCTCATAGCCGTGGGGCAGTTCGGTGATCATGTCATGGGCGACGGCGCGGTCGGCGGCGGCCTCGATGCGGCCCTGCTCGGTCGTGGTGGCGATGTCGCCGATGGCGATGTTCGTGGCGGCGGTGAACGGCCACTTGTGGTACTCCTGCGTCACGACCCCGATCCTCGCCCGTAGCGCGTCGGTGCCCCAGTCGTCGGCTGGTCGGCCGTTGTAGCCGATGGTGCCGCCGGTGGGGGTGCGCAGGGTGGCGATCATGGTGGCGAGGGTGGACTTGCCGGAGCCGTTCTCCCCGACGAACGCCACCGTCTGCCCCGCCTCGATGGTGAGGCTGACTTCGTCGACGGCTGCGGTGTCGCGGTCGGGGTAGCGCAGGCTGACCGCGTCGACGGTGATCTCCGCCAGTCGGTCCGGGGCTGGCGTGCTGGCGTCCGGTTCGGTGTGGGTGGGCAGGTAGTCGGTGGCGCGGGTCATGAAGCCGGTGTAGTCGCGGAAGTGCTGCCCTTCGGTGTAGACGCGGTCGATCTGGAACGTGACCACCGCCAGGGAGCGTTGCGCGGATTGGACGGCGATGACGCAGGTCGCGGCGGCGGCGAGGGGGATCTGCCCGTCGATGAGTAGCACGCCGAGGAGTACGTAGACGGCAGTGGTGGCGATCCCGCCGATCATCGCGCCGACGGTGGTGGTCGTGGTGACCCTGCGGGCCAGGGCGAGTTGGATGTCGGTTTCGACGGCCATGACCCGGTCGTACTGGTCGAGTAGGAACCCGCGCAGGCCGTAGGAGCGTAGTTCGGGGGCGGAGTCGCGTTCGGCCATCAGCCGGTGCAGCAGCCACAACCGCCGACGACGTACCGATCCGGCGGCGTAGGTCTGGTAGCGCAGATGCCCGGCGCGCAGCGACGCCCACCCGTTCGGCACCGTCGCCACCAGCAGCGCCAGCAGGAGCAGCGGGTGGACCACCACGACGGCGACGGCGACCGCGAGGACACCGGCGAGCCCAGCGAGCAGGTTCATCGACGCCTGCACCAGCCCAGTGGTGGAGTTCGCGCCGCGGGAGGCCCGTTCCATGTCGTCGGCGAAGGCGTCGGCGTCGAACGCTTCCAGCCGCACCGCGGTTGTCACCTCGAACAGGCCACGTTCGACCTCCCGGTCCACCTTCGGCGTTAAGCCGTTCTGCGCGTACCCCATCGCGGTGGCCATGCCTGCGCGCAGCGCCGTCACCGCCGCGAGCGCGGCCAGGGCGGGCAGCGCGGCGGTGACCTTGTCGGCGGTCGGGCCACCGGCGAACAACTCCACCAGCACCCGCTGCACGGCGAGGAGCCCGAACGCCGCCATCACCCCCGCGCCGACCGTCGTGCCCGCCACCACCACCGTCCGTGCCCGGTCGGCGCGCCAACTCACCACGAGCGCGGCCCACACCAGGCGGGGCAACTCGGAGAACACGGCGAACAGGCCGGCCTGCGCCCGCGCCCGCACCCCGGACTCCCACCACATCTCCCGCAACTCCGGCAGCACCGAATCCCGTTGCGGCTCGGAACCGGCGGACGTCCGATCGGGGTTAGCGGCTCTGGGCATGGCGGTACCTCCCGAAGGTGGGCAGCGTGAACGACGGTGGTGGTGTTTCGATGGCGGACGGCGGGACGCCCAGGCCCCGCCGGTGATATCGGCTGGCGCCGCCGAAGACGCGTCTCCCGCAGGAAGGGCCCCGGTCGGCCTACGTTCAGGTGACCCGGACGCCGTCTTCGAGGTAGTAGCAACACCCGTCAGCGCGGGCGCGCAGCGCCTCGGCGACCCGGCGGGCCAGCAGCGGCCGTAACCGCCGGGCGGTCTGTAGCGGGTCGGACCACGCCCAGCCCTTCAACTCGCCGGGCGGCACCACGATCCGTTCCGTCGCGGTGGCGTCGAGGGTGCCGCCGTCGTAGACGACCATGACGCCCTCGGTGCGCCCGTCGCGGGCCGGTACCCAGTCCACGACGAGCAGGCGGCCTGGCGTCAGGTCCATGCCGAGTTCCTCCCGGCACTCCCGGATCGCGGCCTGGTACGGCGACTCGTCCGCCTCGACGCACCCACCGGGGATCTCCCACTCCGCCTTGTAAACGGGTTCGACCAGCAGAACCCGCTCGTCCGCGTCGGTGATCAGCAGCCCGGCGGCCATCCGCTTACGGGGCAGATCGGCGGTGAAGTCGCGGCGTCCGGAGGGCATGCGGAGACGGTAGGGCGCGGCAGGGGCGACACGCCCGCAGCGCCGTGCGCCGACATTGTCGGCAGATTCCGACACCAACCCCGACAACGCCAGCACTGCCGCCCCGACCTGCCGACAGCGATGTCGCAACCCGCGTAACCACCGCCGACAGCCGGGCGAGGCCGTCGCCGGCAGCTCGGAAAGTGTCACCCGGGGCAGCTATGGTGTGCGCTCATCGTGACCGCGGCAACCCGGGGGTGGCAACGATGGTCGACCACGACGAGATCACCGCCGCCCGCCGCGCGCTCGGCCGCCACCTCGCCCACCTGCGCAAAGAGGCCGGCCACACCCAGCACAGCCTCGCCCGGCTCGTGCAGTACGGGCGCAGCTCAGTGGCGAACACCGAAACCGGCCGACAGCATCCCGAACGCCCGTTCTGGACCCGCTGCGACCACGTGCTACGCACCGAAGGTGTGCTGACCGCCGAGTACGACCGCATCGCCGACCTGCACCACCGCCGCCACCGCCCGGCGGAATCCCCCGACAGCACCAGCGCGGCGGCGTGGTGGGAGCCCGAGGACGCCATCACCGCCCGCCGGTCGGCGCTGACCACCGCCACCGACGACGACGCCCGGCTGACGCACCTGGAGGACGAAGTCCGGCAGGCGATCGCCGACAACGAACGCTGCCCACCATCCGCCCTCGTCGCCCGGCTACGTCCACTGCGGGCCTGTGTCGACCAGCTGATGGCCGGCCGGCAGCACCCGCCACAACGCGCCCGGCTCTACACCGCCGCCGCGCACCTGTCCGGTCTCCTCGCCGCCCTCGCCCTGGACCTGCGCGCCTTCCGCGTCGCACACGCCTACGCCGCCGAAGCCTTCGACCTCGCCCACGCCGCCCAACAACCCGACACCCAGGCCTGGGCCCGCGCCACCCAGAGCCTGATCGCCTTCTACACCGGCAACCACCGCGACGCGCTCGCCTACGCCGAAGACGGCCTCCGCCACGCCGGCACCGGCCCCCACCGGATCCGCCTTACCGTCAACGGACAGGCGCGGGCCCTCGCCCACCTCGGCGACCGGGCCGGCGTCGACCGGGCTGTCGGCCGGGCATTCGACCTGCTGGCCGAGCATCCGTCGGGCGGGCAGGTCAGCACCAGCCTCACCCTCGGCCCGTACTGCCCCACCCGGGCCGCGGCCAACGCGGCGACCGCCTACCTTGCCATCGGCCACACCGACGACGTCGCCGGGCACCTGACCACCGCCATCGCCGCATTCGACACCGCCCAGCTACGCGGCCCGCAAGCCCTCAGCCGCCTCGACCTGGCCACCGCCCACCTCCACGCCGGCGACCCCGAACAGGCCGCCGAGCTGGCGTTGCAGGCGCTCGCACTCACCGCCGAGCACCGCTTCGAATCCGTCCACCAACGCACCCACCAGTTCCTCACCACCGCCCACCCCCTACGCCACCACCCCCGGATACGCGACGTCGCGGACCTGCTCGCCGACCGCACACACCCCCGCACCGCGCCACCAGCGGGCCTACGATCGCCGACATGAGCAGCCGGGAGATGACCAGCCTGCGGCAACGGTGGACCGCCTACCAGAACCTGCCCACCCTCACCGAGCACTGGTACTGGCGTCCCGGCTGGCACGCCGGCCGCCACTTCTACACCTGGCACCTCACCTTCCAACAGCAGCCCGCCCTCCACCACCACGTCACCGACCTTCAACAGCAACTCGCCCCGCTGCCCGGGTTGGACCTGGTACCGCTCGACGGCCTGCACCTGACCACCCAGGGCATCGGCTTCACCGACGAAGTACCCGACAACGACATCGACGCGATCGTCGCCGAAGCCCGCCAACGGTGCGCCGCCCTGCCACCGCTGAAGCTGTCCCTCGGACCCGTTGACCCTGACGCCGAAGGCATCGGCCTGCTCGTCCAACCCTGGGTCGCCGTCGAACGAGTACGCGCTGCTGTCCGGGCCGCGATCGCCGCAGTGTGGCCCACCGTTCCCGAACCAGCCGACGGGTTCCGGCCCCACGTCACCATCGCCTACAGCGGCGCGCCCACGCCCACCGCGCCGATCCGCGCCCGACTGGCCGAACTGCGACACCTACCCCCAGTACGGGCAACTATCGGCGAGGTCTCACTGATCGCACTACGCAGAGAAGACCGCACCTACCAATGGTCGACCATGGCAACCGCGCCTCTGAATGGATGACGCCGCCCGTCAGGACATCAAGGGGCCATCTCAGCCCCACACCAAGGGCGACTCAAGACCGGATCATCGTGAGCACCTCGGCACGGCAGGAAATGACACGCCGGTCGGGCAATGGCATGTCGACCGTGAGTGACCGCAGTATGGATCGGGTGACGATGAATCTCTTCGGCAGTGGGCAGCCCAGCCTGTTCGACGACGACGATCCGGTGGGCGATAGGCGTGAGCCGGTGCTCATGTCGCTGAACCCGGTGTACTACGACCTGATCTGGGCCGGCGAGAAGCGGCACGAGTTTCGGCGCCGCTTCTTGGTGGGTCAGTCGGTGCGCTGGTACGTCTACCTCACCGCTCCGGTCGCTCGCCTCAGCGCGGTGATCGACCTCGGGCCCGCCGTCGTGGACGCGCCGCAGCGGATCGCCGAGATCGCCGAGCAGGCCCGTGTCGGCAACGGTGCCTCGGTGTGGGAGTACGTACGGGATCTGGACCAGGCGTTCGCGATCCCTATTCAGCGGGTCGCGGAGTATCCGGGGATGCCGTTGGAGCAGCTAAGGACTGAGCTGGGTGCGTTTCAGCCGCCGCAGGGGTACACCAGGCTGCGTCAGCATCCTGACCTGTTGAGCATCTGCGACAAGGTCACGGCCGACTCGCCTATCCGCGAGATGACCGTGTCCGGTCATTAGAGACGCTCGGCCGAGACGACTGGGAGGTGGAGATCATCGCTCGTCGCCGGGCGACCCCACGGGAGCCGTCGCCGCTACGCCGGGCTCGCCTGGGGCGAGGATGGACGCTGGAGAACGTCGTCGAGGCGATCGACCAGCGCACGCCCGGCGGGCACTCCGGCGTCACCCCGACCATGATCAGCGGTTGGGAGCTGGGACGGCATACGACCAGCCACGCCCACCGCAAGACGCTGTGCGCCATCTACGGCAAGAGCATCGACGAGTTGTTCGTCCACCAGGACCAACAACTCACCGCGGCCGGCGAGGGCCCTGTGCTGCTGGCACGGTACGCCGATCTGCACGAGGCGATGGTGACCGTTGTCGCGGAGGCCCGGGAGTGTCTGGTCGTCACCGGCTCCCGTTCGCGTAACGGCGGTTACCTGCAGGCGATCGAAGCGGCTCTCGCCGCCAGCCCGGCCCTGATCTTCTACCGCGTCCTGCACGGCCCGCCGCACTACCGGGTGCTCTGGGATCACCTGCTGCGGTTGCTGGAGCTGCGCGACCCGCGCGATCGGAGCCTCGGTGTGAAGACGCTGAACCTGGGCATCGATGAGGATCCGCTGGCACCGGAGCGGTTCTTCGTCGCCAGCGAACGGGCCGCGGTGGTGCCTATCCCTTCGCTGACGTCCCACGAGGCGTTCGACTCTGGGGTGCTTCTGGGGGCGGGGCCGGCCTCACGGCTGCTCGACCACGGCCGGCAGGCGTACGCTGCCGCTCGACGCATCGAGACGGTGGCCGACATCCAGGCGTTGGACGTGCTGCGGGAGCGGGAGGACCGGTGAGCCAGGATCCGGTGTGGCGGGCCGCGCAGGAAGACTACGGGTCCGTCGCTGCTCTGACGACGGATTTGGTCCGGCTGCCGAGCCGGGGCGGTATCGACCCGTATGGCCCTGCACTCGACTACCTTGGTGCCTGGATGGGCGAGCGCGGGCTTCCCGCG
The DNA here is from genome assembly GCF_055517075.1 of Micromonospora sp. DSM 43699. Taxonomy (NCBI): domain Bacteria; kingdom Bacillati; phylum Actinomycetota; class Actinomycetes; order Micromonosporales; family Micromonosporaceae; genus Micromonospora; species Micromonospora sp. DSM 43699. Next base: position 35,471 of record NZ_JBTMMT010000017.1, on the reverse strand, counting down.
CGCCGGCTGAACGGCCAAGGCGGCGAGCCGGTCGCCTTGGTGGTTGAGATCGCTGGTGCTCGGCCGGGGCCGCGGTACGTGCTCGACGCCTGCCTGGATACCGCGCCGTTCGGTGACGAGGCTGCGTGGACGTACCCGCCCGCGTCGGCGACCACGGTGGATGCCTGGCTGTACGGACGCGGCGCGGCCGACTCCAAGGTAGCCGTCGCGGTCTTCTCGCACATCGGCCTACGCTTGGCCGCCGCCGCTGAGCAGCTATGCGGCACGGCGGTGCTGCTGTTCGACGTCGATGAGCACACGGGCGCGTTCGGGGGAGCAAAGGCGTACTTCCGCGACGCCGGCTCCGTCGACGGTGTGATGATCGGCTATCCGGGTGGTGAGCACATCGTCGTCGGCGGCCGGGGCGTCCTCCGCGCCCGCCTGCACGTACACGGGGTTTCCAGCCACTCCGGGGGTAGCCGCTCCACTCCCAACGCCATTGTGAAGGCCGCCGCCCTGATTCGAGGGCTGGAAACCGCGCAGCTTCCCGGGCCCAGCGACGGGTTTCCGCCCGCGCCCAAGCTCACCGTGACCGCCGTGAGCGGTGGCGAGGGATACTCTGTCGTGCCCGATCTGTGCACGCTCAACATCGACGTGCGGCTGACGCCCGCCCTCGACCACCACGCTGGCGAAGCGCTGCTGCGCGAGTGCGTGCAGGCGATCGACCGTGCGTGGCCGGACACCGCCCCGACCCACGTCGAGATCACCACCAGATGGCCGCCGTACGCCCTGCCCGCCACCACACCGATGGTGCGCGAACTGGTCGAATCAGCCGGACACTACGGACTCGCTCCGACGCCGAAGATCGCCGGCCCGTCGAACATCGGGAACTACCTCGCAGGTCTCGGCATCCCGGCCACCGCCGGGTTCGGTGTGGACTACGAAGGGCTGCACGGTACGGACGAGCGCATCCGGCTAGCTTCCATCCCACCGGTGCAGGCTGTCTACCATCGGACACTTCTTCGCCTGCTCACACCACGCTGATCTGCGCTTTCGCGGCCTCGTCAGCAGCGGGTGAACAACCGGTCGACAGCGCGACGACAACAGTGAACTGGCTCCCGCAGCCACTCCAGGTGATGGTTCCACTACCAGTCGGGCACTCATCGGGAGGTCATCCACTGTGACCCATCACCCCCCGCAGACCATCGGCTTTCCCTGTGAAAGTGGAAGCGACCGCCGGACCATTCTGACCCCAGCGCTCGCCGGCTCTCTCACCGAAGCTGGCTTCGACGTCGTTGCCGAACCCGGCGTCGGCACGGGCATATTCCTAGACGACGACGCCTACCGCCAAGCCGGCGTGCGGCTCTGCCCGACCGACGAGGTGTGGGCGGCGCCGCTGGTGCTGCGCTACAAGTCACCCGACCCGCGCGACCTCGCCCGTCTCAGCTCCGGCCAGCACATCGGTGCGCTCTTCCACGCCGAGGGCGACCTGAAGCTGCTCACCGCCCTCGCCGCCAGCGGCGCGACCGCATGGAGCTACGAGTTCCTGGCCGAAAGCGGCCGATTCCCCCTCGGTCGCCCGGGCGGGCAGATCGCCGGAATCCAAGCTGTGCTGGCCGGCGTGCAGGCGTTGCAGCACCCGGCCGGGCGCGGCATCCTCCTCGGCGGTATCCCCGGCGCCGCGCCAGCCAACGTCATGGTGATCGGCAGCGGCAACGTCGGCCGCGCAGCCGCCCTCACCGCCGCGCAACTCGGAGGGTTCGTCACCGCACTCACCAGCGGACCCGAGTCCCGCGACGCGTACCAGGCAGAGGCTCCCGCCGACGTCACGGTCCTCGTCAACGAGCGTCCGGTGCTGCGCGAGTGCCTGGCCAGCGCCGACCTCGTGATCGGGGCCGTCCTCATCTCGACCTACGACACCCCGCCCATGATCGACGTCAACGACCTGGCCAGCATGCGAACCGGCGCGGTGATCGTCGACGCCACCTGCGGCTACGGGCCAGGTTACCTTCCGACCGCCGGCCCAGTGCAGAAGGCGGGCGACCCACCGAAGATCGTCCAGGGCGTCCTGCACGTCAAGGTCGACGTGTGGCCCGCCCTGGTACCGGTCACCGCCAGCACCGCATACGCCGCGAACGCCGCGCCGTACCTGCTCCGCCTCGCCGAGACGGTGCTACGCGGCCGGGACGACCCGACAGTGCGGTCGGCGCAGATCACCGCCGAGGGCGCGCTGGTGCACCCGGTGATCCTCCAGCACGCCCGCTTCTACGGGATGGCACAGTGACCGCCGCGCCGCCCGGGTACGCCGGCCGGGCCGGGACGTACGCGGCGGAAGTGGCCGCCGGGCTGACAGCGCCCCAACTGCTCGACACGTTGCTCCGGCCCGGGATGACCGTGGCCGAGATCCCCAGCGGCACCGGGCACTACGTGCGCGCGTACGCCGACGCCGGATGCCGGACGGTGCTCGTCGACGCCAGCGAGGAAATGCTCACCGCCGCAGCGGACAGCGCCGCGGGCATCCCGGACGTCAGCTTCGTGCACGCGCGGCTCGAAGCGCTCACCGCCGAGCATCTGCTGGCGGACCTGGCGGTGATGCCGAACGGCGCGCTGAACCAACTCGCCCACACCCAGCCCCTGCCCGACATCCTGAGGACGCTCGCCGGCGTGCTGGCCCCCGGCGGGCAGGTGCTGGTACAGGCCCTCCTCGGCGAGCCCGTCGAGGCGTGCGGCTTCTACGAACCGCTACGCGGCGGCTCCTGGTTCGTCGACCGGCGTATCCCGGACCCGGCCGGCGGCACGCTGGTGCGTCGCCGGCGGCAACGCCACCACGGCGCCACGGTCAGCGTCGACTTCACGCTGCACCGCGACAGGTCCCTCGTCTACGAGCACACCGTCGCCCTGCGGCTGACCGACCGCGCGTCGATCGCGCACGCGGCGACCGTCGCGGGACTGACGGTGGCCACGTACCGGCCTGGTCTCGGCCAGCTCACCGAGGTCGTCCTCACCGGAGCACCAACATGACCGAACGGAGTATCGCCGCCGCCGACGCGTACTGGGACCGGTACTACCACGCCGAGTTCGAGTTCGGGATGGGCACCGAGGACGTACTCGCCACGCTGGCCGACGTGCCGGCCGTACGCACCTGGTGCGATCTCGGGTCCGGCTCGGAGTCGCTGCTGTGGTCCATCCCCCTCGCCGCGGACCACCTCATCGCGGTCGACGTCGATCCGAACCGGCTGGCCATCCTGTCGCGCTACGCCGCCCAGGAAGAGCCCCGGCCCGCGTACGCGACGGCCCTGAGACTCTGCGACCGCACCCGGGACGACTACACCACCCGATGTCGATCCCTGGCCGGCACGGTCGTCGCGGACTGCCTCGGCGCCCCCGCGCTGCCCCTCGCCCCCGACACCACCGACCTGCTGACTCAGTTCGGCCTTCTCGGCCTCACCGAGTCACCCGAGCACTTCATCCACACCTGGCGCCGTGCCCACGAACCACTCACGTCGGGTGGCTGGTGCGCGGGGGCGAACTGGGTGCCCGAGCCGTCCCGCCAAGCCGACCGGGTAGCCCTGACCGAAGACCTCTACCGCCGCGCGTTCGCCGACGCCGGTATCCACCCGCACCTGCTGCGCCGCGTGCCCAGCGTCGACCCGCAGTTCCCCAGCCTGTGGCTCTACCTCGGGAGGAAGCAGTGACCACCCCCAGCGACGACCTCATCTTCGCCCCGGTCGGCATCGCTCATCTCACCCACCGCAACGCTGATCTGCTGCGCGCCGCCGCGACCGGCCGGTCCACGCTGCGCGTCACCACCGCCGCCCAACTCAACGGGGTGCCGCACTTCGGCACCACCGTCACCATCCTCACCGTGTTCGCGTTCGCCGCCCACGCCGCCGACGACCTGGGACTGCCCCCCACCGTCGTCTTCGACGCCCTCGAAAACGCACCCGCCGAGCACCTGGAACGCGACGGCGAGCACTACACCCGCACCGTCGGCGACCTCATCGACGCCGGCCGCCTCGACGGCACCCAACGCACCGACGGTTTCCGCCGGCTGCTGGACTGGGCCCGCGACCGCTCAGGAGTGCCGTACGAACTCCGCCCGTACGCCGTCTACCAGAACTTGCGTCCGGTCCGGGAGTGCCTCCACCGCATGGCCCAGCAGGTCGACGCGTTCGCCCCGATCTGCGCGCCCAGCGACGGCATCGTCAAGGTCCGCCCCCGCTGCCCTGCCTGCCAGCTGATGGAGAAGGCCGGCAAGCGCCTGCGGATCACCGCACTGCCCGACGCCGTACGGCTCGACAGCGCCTGCCCCGACCACGGCCCCTACCAGGAGCATCTACCGGTGGAAGGCGGCGGCTGGTACGACGCGAACACCCCGGTCCGGTCAATCCAGAAGGGCTTCCTCCTGGCCGCCGAACGGGAACTCTACGACGCATGCTCCGTCTCCGTCGACGGCGCCGACTGGGGCGGCGCCTGGCACGGACATGTCCTCGCCCCGGGCCTGGCAACCCTCGGCATACCATCGCGCGACTGGCCGATCTCCGTGTTCACGCCGCTCGTCGTCGACCACACCGGCGGGAAACTGTCGAAGAGCCTCTACGTCGCCAAAGGCGCCTACGCCGGCCTGCCGGAGTTGTTCCTCAATCTCGACGTCCTGTTGGCCGAGCACGGCGACCGAGTACTCGACACACTGTGGACCGAGGTCAACCGGTGGGCCACCGAACCCCGTCGCCTACACCGCAGCTACACCGTCGACTACTTCGCCGCCCTGCTGGACGACCACCTCACCGCCCGTTCCGCGCCCTGCGCCGCCTGAATCGAGGCCCCCGGTGATCCACGCCGTCTACGATCTCACCAACTGCCACCGGGTGTCCCAGGTCAGCCCAGCACACATCATGACCGCCATGCGCGAAACCTGCCGGCTACTGGGCAACATGCCCCGCTCGGAACTGATCGAGCCCTTCCAGCCACACGGCGTCACCTGTGTACTGGTGCTCGCCGAGTCACACATCGTCGTGACCACCTGGCCGGAGTTCACGCTGGCGCACGTCGACATCTTCACCTGCCGAGCGGACAGCGACCCGGACACCGCAGTCCGGCCGATCCTCGAACTGCTCGATGGCACCGTGACGCTGGCCAGCCGGGTACCCCGGCTACCGCTACCCAGCCCGGCCGGCGTTTAAGACTGCCTCCCAACCCGTAGCGGCCCGGGGACCGTGCTTCGGGCCGTTGCGGGTTGCGTCCACGACCGTGCGGACATCCCCATGCCGCCGATCGCGGGTCACCTCGGATTCGTCTACGTTGCCACTCAGACCAGCCACGCGGCGCTGGGAGCCTTCTCCGATGCTCCCCTCACCCCGGACGGCCGGTGGTAAGACCGGACGCCGGAGGCCCGACGACACCCGGTGAGGGCATTCGACGGCGAACGACCCGACCAAGGATGCGCTAGGAGGACTCTCGCCGGACTGCAGCCACAGTGCCGTCGCAGGGACTGAACGGCGTCGAACACCAAACACGACGGTGACGGCGCGTCGTGCAAGGGTGAGCAGGTCACCGACCAGGCGACGAGCACTACGTAGCATGGGCACGCGCCGTTGCCGCGGCGCGGAGACCCCGGTCTGCTACCTGCGGTCTGCCCTCAGGGGACGACGCGCCGCCGGCAGGGCCGTCCGCGTAGGGCTATGTCTCGGTGCCGCCTCGTTGGCCGAACCGCAGTTGTGGCACGTCGTACAGGCCCGAGTTCGGTAGGCGGCTCATCGCCGGCGAGCTGATCTCGATGATGAGCATCTCGGTGAGGAACTGGACCGTGGCATCCAACAGGTGGCTGGTGTGGGCCGTCGCGCTGTGTTCCTTCAGTCCGACCGTGATGTGGATGTGGGGCTTGATCGTCTGGGTGCTCTCGTCCCAGGCGATGGTGCCGCCACCGAGCGCCTCAACGTTGGTCAGGTCGACGTGGGACCAGACCGGGGCGTCAGGGTTGTCGAGCCGCTGACAGGTGCCGACGATCCTCGCGGTGCTGAGGCCGGCGATGAAGACGGGGATGTAGCCCTGCTTGATGCCGTGTGCACGGCAGGTGTCGGTGAGGGCGGTAAAGAAGTCGTCGCCGTGGTCGAGGACGACGCCGATCATCCGGCCTGGGGTGAGTTCGTGGCTATGCATGCGTTGTGCTCGTCTCCGGTTGGCTATCGCTGTCGAGGGCGCTGGGCCAGGGCGCACGCACCACCAGTAGCTACATCCGGCACGCCTCCAGCGGGGTGACCAGGATCGCCCGCGCTCCGGCCCGCTTCAGACCGTCCATCGTCCGCTGCACTCCGGCCCTCGGGACCATCGCCCGGACCGCCATCCAACCCTCACGCGCCAACGGCGACACCGTCGGCCCCTCGATCCCGGGAGTCAACGCGCACGCCGCGTCCAGGGCCTCGGCCGGGCAGTCGTACTCGACCATCACATACCGGCGGGCGGTCAGCACACCCTCCAGCCGCTGCACGAGCGCGTCGATCGCCCCAGCCGCCCGCTCCGACCTCCGGGACGCCTCACTGCGGATCAGCACCGCCTCCGACTCCATCAACGGCTCACCGAACGTCACCAGCCCACAGTTCTGCAACGACGTGCCCGTCTCCACGACATCGGCGATAGCGTCAGCCAGCCCCAGACTGATCGCGTTCTCCACCGCCCCGTCGAGCTTCACCAACGACACACTCACCCCGGCTTCGGCCAGGTACTTCCCGACCAGAGTCGGGTAACTGGTGGCCACACTCAACCCCGACAGGTCAGCAAGCCGCTGCGGGCCGTCCGGTCGGGCCGCGAAGTGGAACCGCGACCGCGAGAACCCCAACCGCAGCACCTCACTGGCCGGGGCACCCGAGTCCAGAAGCAGATCCAACCCGGTGACACCCACGTCGAGGGCACCCGATCCGACGTACACCGCGATGTCACGAGGCCGCTGGAAAAAGAACGTCATGTTGTTCTCGGGATCATTGCACTGCAATTCCCTGCCATTGCCCCGATGGACCAGGTAGCCGGCATCGGTCAGCAGCTTGAACGCCGCCTCACTCAACGATCCCTTATTCGGCACGGCCACCCGCAACGGAGTCACAGACATGTCCCACATCATGGCATCCCAGCCGGGGCAGATCCCGTGCCCGGCCCTCGCCGAGCCGATACCTTCATGCGTATGAGTGATCAGGGCCTACAGGACACCGGCGTGGTGAAGACCTGGCGCTCCGAAGAAGGTTGGGGGACCGTCGCCCTCGATCACGTCGACCTGACCGTCTGGGTGCATTACTCGCACATTGTCGCCGGCCCGAACGAGTACCGCAGCCTCGCACCGGGCCAGCGGGTGCGAGGCCACTACGAGGTTCCGGGCCAGGACGGCTACCCCGCCCGGGCGATCGACGTCACCACCCTGTAGCACGGCCACCACGTGCCCGCGCGGCAATATGAACGAACGCCGACGCCGCGTACGCCGGGCCTCGCTCCATCGAACGCGCCTCGATCCTTACCCAGAGGTCGTTCAGTGCTGTGCAGGGTCTCGGAGCACGGCGAGGGTGCTCGCGAACGAGGCGGTCAGGCTGTCCAGGACCGCCTTTCCCTTGCTGGCGGTGGCGAGGGATGGTGCGCCGATGACCCCGGTGTCGGTGTAGCCGCGCATCCCGACAACGAGGAGGTCCGGACGCTCGACGCGGTGATCAGCTGCCCGATGGCTGTCGCGGACGAGTTCGGGGCACAGATGCAGCAGCAGGGAGGTTTCGATCTCCCCGGCGTGCATGTCGTCGTGGCCGCTGCTGTCCAGCCCTGCCTGCCGGCGGGCGGTCTCCCAGTCCTCCCGGCGTGGGTACAGCGCCATGCGGCGTCCGCCGACGTTGGCTTCCTGCACGACGTTCGACAGGACGTAGTTCCCGCCGTGACCGTTGACCACGACCAACCGATCGACACCCGAGCCGCGCAGGGATTCGGCGACGTCGGTGACGATGCGGGCCAGGGTGGACGAGCGGATACTCACCGAGCCGGGCCAGCCGGTGTGTTCCTGCGAGCAACTGATGGTCACCGGCGGCAGGAGCATCAGGTCGTATGCGGCGGCTGCGGCCTTCGAGATGGCGCAGGCGACGATCGTGTCCGTCAGCAGGGGCAGGTGATCGCCGTGCTGCTCGAAACTGCCCACCGGCAGCACCGCGACATCCGCGCGTCGGGTGGCCTCTTCCGTGGTCGTCGCCGTGGTCATGAATCCCGGGTTCACCCCGCATCCCCCGTATCCGTCATGGTCAGCGACGCTACCGCCACGAGGTCACCTGGCATCTGCCGCTGGACGCAGTTGGCCCTCAAGTCGGTAGAAGATCTTGTCGCCGCGCTGCGCGACACCGATCTTGTCGTAGAAGCGCTGTGCCTGCGTGTTGTCCCGATCGGTGGTCCACTCGATCCGGCTGCAGGAGTTCGCGACGGCCACCCCGACCAGACTGTCCATGAGCAGCGTTCCCAGGCCCTGCCCCCTGGCCGCCTCCGCCACGTACAGCTCCTTCAGGTAGAGCGAGCGGGTGAGGCCGGCGGCTGGCCACAGGAAGGAGTACGTCGCCAGCCCGACGAGTGCCTGCGTGTCCTCGACGAGCACAGCGTGGGCCAAGGGCGGGTCGCCGAAGAGCGCCTCGGTGATCTGACGGATCCGCACGTCACGGGGCTCGACCTCGGTCTCGCCGTAGAAGGTGTGCAACTCTTCGAGAAGTGCGGCGATCGCGTCGACATGGACGGGTTCGGCGGCTACGACCGTGGTCACGACTGTGTCCTTCCTGTCGGAGTGGTGCTATTGCGGCATGCTGCTGCTCACGAAGGTCGTCGCGGCGGCCACCCCGTCGGCGACCGCGTCGGAGAGCGGGATCTGGTGGGCGAGGCGTGCCGCGAGAGTGCCGAGGAAGGTGTCGCCCGCTCCGCTGGTGTTGATCGCGTTGACGTGTGGTGCGGGCACGAGCGCCGTGTCGTGGGCGTCGCTGTAGGCGGCGCCGCGCGGGCCGGCGGTCACCACGACCGCTCTGGGGCCCAGTCCGCGGAGCTCCCGCGCGGCGACCGTGGGATCGTCGTGGTGGCGGCCAAGTATCGCCGCTGCCTCGGCCTCGTTGGCAACGAACAGGTCCAGCGGAGCCAACGCAGCCGGCCCAAGCGTGGGATGCGGCACCAGGTTGCCGATGAGCGTCCGCGCGGTGGTGTCGGAAGACGGCGTCGACGGCGTCGGGTCGCAGATCGAGTTGGGTCACCACGACCGAGGCGTGCAACCCCGCGAGTCGGCTGCTCACCTGCTCGCCGGTGAGTTCGGTTTTCGGGGCCAGCGCGAGGATGATGCGGTTCTCTCCGTCAGGGTCGACCTCGATGACCGCGGCTCCGGTCGACGCCGACGGCACGAGGTGGAAGCAGGACACGTCAACGGCCGCGTCGGTCAGTGCCCGGTACAGGAAGGCGCCCCAGTGGTCGTCGCCGACGTTGCCGATCAGGCTGGTGTGCGCGCCCGCCCGGCTGGCGGCCAAGGCCTGGTTGAGGCTCTTACCGCCAGCGGTAGTCGTCGCCGGCGACGACGCGAACGTCGTGCGGCCAGGAACCGGCGGCCCGGGAATCCGCACAGTGATGTCGATGTTGGCGCGGCCCACGACGGCGACACGCGGCACACCGGACATCTGCGCTGAACCGGGCGGGTGGCTCATCTGGCCGTGGCCAGGTGGTCGAGCAGATGCCGCACGTCCCGCTGACCTCGGCGAGATTCGAGTTGCCGGGCACGGGCGGCAACGTCTCGGCGGACCCAAGCAACGCCCGCCGCCATCGCCGGCGCTGAAGCGTTGACGGTGGTGACGGGGCGGGGATCTGGAGCCGACACAAGGTGTTTGTGCGCGGTGCGGGAGAGGTAGATGCGCCGTTCGCGCTGGCGGTGCTCGGGACATTCGTTGATGGCCGCCGTAAAACTGTCGATGGCCTGGTCGGGCTGCGGGGGACTGCCGTCGCTGTTGGGCGGGCGGGAGCTTCGGGGGGTCATGATCTGGGGGGCTGTTCGTCGTCGGCGAGCGTGCCCGTAGCCAGGACATGCCACGCGTAGCTGCGGGGTTCTCGGCGTAGCTCGACAAGCTCGACGCGGTGAACGACGGTCGTGACGGATGCGATGTGGCGGAGGCGGGCCACTGCGTCGATGACCGGCGTCGCGTCGGTCGGCGTGTTGTTGTAGGCGATGCTGACGTGGGGGACGAAGGCGGTGGCGCGCGTGGGGACCGCACGTTCGCCTCTGACGTCCGCGAGCGCCTGCCGCAGGGCCTGGCGAACGCTGCGTACCAGGGGATGGGGGCCCGCGCTGAATCGCACAGCGCCCGCTGATCCCGCCAGCGGCCCCACGCGCAGTGAGATCGGGGGAATGGCGGCGAGCTGTCGCTGCGCTGCTGCGACGATCTGGTCGAGCTGCGCGGCAGGCACTTCGTCTGTGAAGCCAACCTTCTGCACGGTGAGGTGCAGCCATTTCAGGGGGACCAGGTCCAGGGTCGGTATATGACCAAGTGCGGCCTGGCATCTCGTTGCGAGCGCGCGTACAGTTTCGCTCTCGCCGAGACAGATCATCCAGTGGTAGGAGCGTCGGCCTGGGTGCCAGCCCGTCCGTTCCCAGTGATTGACCAGATGATCGAGTTCGCGGTAGCGCGCCCAGTCCTCCTCGACGTAGTCGTACGGTTCGCGCCGTTCGCTGGATTGGCTAGAAGAGGTTGTCATTGTCCGGCTTCCGCTCACGCAACCACTGCCGCACCTCATCGGTGAAGGCCGCTACCGGCGCGTAGTCGGAGGATCCTTGCAGTCCTGCGGCGAAGGATCGCAGTCGCTGCTCGATCGACTCGATGCGATTGCCTTCCGAGGCGGCCATCGCCGCGCGTGCCAAGGCCAAGGCTTGGTCCAGGTCTTCGGTCGGCGTGTCGAGCAGGGCGGATGCCATGTCCAGGCGCACCAGAGCCTGACTCCACCGCGACGGCGAGCTGTCCACAATGTCGAGGGCGCGTCCAGCGAACTGAAGGACCGGCCCGGCGTTTCCCAGCCCCAGGTGCGCGGTGGCGGCATTCGACGCGGTGCGGGCTTCGCTGTAGACACCGAACGATATGCACGGAGTCATGCCAGGCTCCGGGGAGAAACCCGCAAGAAGATCGTAGGCGTCACCGACCGCCTTCTCCACCGCGCGACGGTCGCCCAGCCTGCCATGCGCCCTCGCCTCGCCATTCACCGCGAGTCGTACCGCTTGACGTCCCGTGCCGGCGAAGCGCCGGCCGTCCTGCGCGAAGGCGAGAGCGTCACGGTAGTTGCCCGCATAGAACTCGGCCAGACTCTGCGTTCCCCGCACCCACGCCTGAAGATCACGATCGTCGGCCTGCTCCGCCAACTGGAAGCACTCCAGCGCGTACGCGCGAGCCGAGTCAAAGCGCCCCAGGTTGACCGACATGTAACTCAACAGACCGGAAAGACGCCCCGCAACGGCCAGCAGACGCTGCTGCTGCCTCGGACGCGCCCGGCCCATCAGCATCGGCTGAACACGCCGCCGCTCCCCGACCAGGAGCGGCGCGAGGACCCGCGGCCCCCGCAGCTCGTACGAATCGACCACCTCAGCGACGAATGCCTCCATCGCGTCGAGGAACGACTCGTCGAGCACGTAGAAATGCTGGTCGCGGACCCGCGCCTGCACCTCCGCAACCGGCTCGACCACCTCGTCCCGACGACCCACCACCCCAGGCCCCGCAGCCGGGTCAAGCGACGCCAACGCTCCCCAACGGGCGTGCCGAGCCGCTTGCGCCTTCTCCTCCTGATGCCGGGCATCAAGAGAGCGGTACTCGTCGTAACCGGTGAGCAGTTCGCCGCCGGCTCGAAGGAGCGACTCGCACTGCGCCCAGAAGACCCGGTCCACCACCTGCCGGCCACTCTCGACGTTAGCCACCGTGCTCCGCGTGCTGTGCACCAACCGCGCGACATCATCCTGAGTCAGCCCACGCTTCCTACGCCAGGCCCCGAGCCGCCGCCCGAGCGCCCGCTTCACGTCACTGAGTCCCTGCGGATCCATGAGGACGTCCCCCCACGTCATCGGAGGGGCTGATCACCATTCGCTACTGACCCCTCACGGCACGCTGACAGTAGACGATCGCAGTAGCAGGGGGCCATCCCCACCCGAGGGCACCACCGCACACGCCCCCAAACCGAGAAACACCCAAACCCACCAGGTTCAACGACGAACTCGGAACAGATTCGCGTACCAGAATGTGGGCACCAGCAACGGTAGACCTCACCATGATCAAAACCCACCCGGACACGGCACCCGCGCATCGGACACGGCCGGACGTGAGGGATGCTCGTCGCACGAGCACCCACCGAGCACCCAACCGACCACAAGGGACAGAAAAGCGAAGGGGTCTGACTGCCGTTTCGGCAGGTCAGACCCCTGTTGATCTTGTGCGCCCGAAGGGACTCGAACCCCTAACCTTCTGATCCGTAGTCAGATGCTCTATCCATTGAGCTACGGGCGCTCGGTGCTAAGCCAGTCTACACAACCGGTTTTGCGCGGAGACTCCGGGATTCGAACCCGGGAGGGGCTTTAAAACCCCAACCGCATTAGCAGTGCGGCGCCATAGACCAGACTAGGCGAAGTCTCCCCGGTGACCCTGCGGACCACCGCGGACGAGGATACAGGTCCGCCCCCACCCGGGGCAAAGCGACTATCCGGGCGGGGCTCGGTTCGCTGGTGAGGGCCCGGCCCAGGAGGCCACGCCGCGCGGGACCGCGCCGTATTCCACCGTGTGCGAGGTCACGTTCGCGACTACGCTCCATCGACATGCAGGAGCAGCCGCCGAGGGACCCGCCCCGCCGCCCCGCCAGTGACCGGGCGCGTCGTCGCTCCCCGGAGGCGACCTTCACCCCGCCGCCGGCCCCACCCCGCCAGCAGCAACCCTCCGACGACGAGGCGACGCCCCGGCCGAAGCGGACCCGTCCGGCGCAGGCGGCACCGGGCGTGTTGTTCCAACCGCCCGCCGCCGAGCCGGCCACGCCTCGTCCGCCGGCAGCGACCCGATCGCGCGGAGCGGTTGACGACACCACGCCGGTGGGTGGGCCGACCGCCGCGACGGACGGCGCGCCGGCAGGCTCTGCCCAGCCCGAGACGGATGCTGCGCCGACCTCGGCACGCGGTTCCGTCCCCGCGAAGGCGATCCCCGCGAAGGCGATCCCCGCGAAGGTGACCCCGCGTCGGGCCCCCCGCAGTCGGGCGACGGGGGAGGCTGCCGGCAGCGCTCCGCCGGCCGCCGCCTCATCAGAGGGGCAGGCGCTGACCGGCGCACAGGCTCGGCCAGCCCGGACCCCCACCGAACCCGTCGAGGGTGCCGACACCGGCACGGACAGCGCCTCGGCGGGGACGAGCACGCCGCCACGAAAGCGGACCACCCGAAAGGCCACCGTAAAGGACGAAACAGGGCAGATTTCCCGCAATGCCACACCGCGCAAACGGGCGACCCCGCCCCAGAACACCACCTCGGAAAACACCGCCAGACCGACCACGCCGACCGTGCCGACCGAACAGACCGAACAGACCGCGATCCGGGGCAATGCGGTCGCTGCGGCGACGACGCCGAGCAGGACTGTGCGCTCCGCACCGACCCTCACCACCGAACCGGCCGCTACCGACCCGACCACCACCGCAGAATCCGCCCGGGCCGCGGCGACGGGCATGGGCGTCGCGGTGTCGGGTCGTACCGGGGGAGGGGAGCTGGCGATGCTCTGTACCCGGCTGCTGGCCCACCCGGGGTTCGCACCGGAACTGCTGGCCCTGGCCGCCGTCGAGGGGATCGGGCCGCGCGCCCGGGAGTGGGCGCGTGGGCTGCGTGAGGCGTACCCGGGAGCCGGGTCGGACGGGCTGGCCCGGCTCGCTGCCCGGCGGTTCGTGCGGCTGGCCGGGGCGGGCGGGGCCGCGGCGGCGGTGGCGGGGCTGTTCGCGCCGGTGGCCGAGCTGGCGGCGGTGCTCTGGACGCAGTCGGCGCTGGTGCTGCACCTGGCGGCGGCGTACGGCCGGGATCCGGTCCACCCGGACCGGGCGGTGGAACTTCTGGTGCTGACCCGGGTGCACCCGGACGCGGACAGCGCGCGTACCGCGCTGGAGGCCGCGCGGGCGGCGGACGGACCGGCGGACGGGCCGTGGCCACGCGCGGCGGAGGCGGCCTCGCGGTTGGCGGCCCCGCTGGCCGCGCAGGCAGGTGGCTGGGCCGCGCTACGCCTGGCGGCCCGGTTGCTGCCGGGGGCGGCGGTGCTGGCGACGGCGGCGGGCGACGCGGCGGCGACGCGACGGCTCGCCGCGCGGGCGGTGGCCGCCTACCGGCCGGGCCGGGCCGGCGGCAGTGGTCAGAGCCAGTCGAACCAGTCCCTCGGCAGCAGCGAGTAGCCGACGAAGGCGACCACGTCGAGCAGGGTGTGCGCGACGACCAGTGGCATCACCCGCCGGGTGCGCAGGTAGAACAGGCTGAACACGACGCCCATCACGGCGTTGCCGACGAACGCGCCGAAGCCCTGGTAGAGGTGGTAGGAGCCGCGGAGCAGGGCGCTGGTCGCGACGACCGCGCCGAGCCGCCACTGGAGCTGGCGCAGCCGGGTGACCAGGTAGCCGACCACGATCACCTCCTCCAGCACGGCGTTCTGCACGGCGGCGAGGATCAGCACCGGCACCGCCCACCACAGCGGCGGCAGGCCGGCGGGGACCAGGGTGGCGTTGACGCCGAGCTGCGCCGCCACCCAGAACAGGGCCAGGCCGGGCAGGCCGATCAGCGCGGCCAACCCGGCACCCCGGGCAAGATCGGACCCGGGCCGTCGCAGGTCCACGCCGAGGGTCCGCGCCGGGTCGCCGGGCTCCCGCGCCAGCAGGTGTACGGCGAGCAGCACCGGCAGCAACGCGAAGACGATGCCGAGCAGCTGGTACGTCAGGTCGAGCCAGGGTCGGGCGGACTGCGAGGTGTTGAGCGAGGCGGTCTGCTTCGACAACGGCCCGTCGGCGGTCAGCTTGGCGGTCAGCGACACCACGGCGTAGACGGCCGACTGCCCGAGTGACAGGCCGAGCACCAGCAGGGTCTCGGTGCCGAGGACCCGCCGGGGCATCGGGCGGGTGTGCTGCTCAACGGTCACCGCACCACTCTGCCCGACGGGGCGCGCCGGTGGCACCGGCCAATGGACTGGTATCGGCCGGTCGCACTGACTGTGCGACCGGTGACCACGGTCCGTGGACATTCTATCCGGGCCCCATCCGCCGTCAGGAGGAGGACCGCCCCCCGTGGACAACTTCGCTCGGCTGCTGAAGGAGAGTTGGACCCTGGTCGAGGAGGACCGGGACCGGTTGAGCGGTCGCTTCTACGCCCGGCTGTTCCTGCTCGACCCCGAGCTGCGCAAGCTCTTCCCGGTGGAGATGACCGGCCAGGGTGACCGGATTCTGGACGCCATCGTCACCGCCACCCAGGTGATGGACGACCCGGAAAGCTTCACCGAGTACCTGCGCTCCCTGGGTCGGGACCACCGCAAATACCACGTCGACGCGGCGCACTACGCGACGATGGGGGTGGCGCTGCTGGACGCGCTGCGCAGCACCGCCAGCGGCGGCTGGAACCTGGAGTACGACCAGGCGTGGCGGGACGCGTACGCGGCGATCACGGCGACGATGCTGGCCGGGGCGGAGTTGGACGAGAATCCGCCGTACTGGCATGCGGAGGTGCTCACCCACGAGCGGCTCGGTGCGGACACCGCCGTGTTGACCGTCCGCGCCCTCCAGCACCCGCTGGTCTGGAAGGCCGGGCAGTACGTCAGCGTCGAGGTGCCCCGGCACCTGCCCCGGGTGTGGCGGACGTACTCGGTGGCGAACGCCCCGAACGACGACAACGTGCTGGAGTTCCACGTCCGTACGCCGGTCGGCGCGGGTTGGGTCTCCGGCGCGCTGGTCCGCCGGACCAAGCCGGGTGACCTGCTCCGGGTGGCCGCGCCGATGGGTTCGATGACGGTGGACCGCGAATCCGAGCGGGACATCCTCTGTGTGGCCGGTGGGGTCGGCCTGGCCCCGGTGAAGGCGATGGTGGAGGAGCTGGCCGGCTGGAACCGGGCACGCTGGGTGCACGTCTTCTACGGTGCCCGGCACGCCGACGAGCTGTACGGCCTGGCGGGCCTGGAGGAGCTGGTCTCCGCCCACCCCTGGCTGTCGGTGACCCCGTCGTGCAGCGACGACCCGGACTTCGACGGTGAGCGGGGGGACGTTCCCGACGTGGTCGCCCGTTACGGGCCGTGGACGACGCACGACTGTTACGTCTCCGGCTCCGCCCCGATGGTCCGGGCGACGCTGCGGGCGCTGGCCGAGGACGAGGTGCCGCCGCAGCACATCCGGTACGACACCTTCGGCAACCTGTAGAGCTTTACTCCCCCCGAGACCGGGTCGCGTGCCTCCGCCCCCTGGGGCACGCGACCCGGTCGCCCGTCCGCGCCTGTCCGGTCATGTCTGTGCCTGCCCGGTCACGTCCGTGCCTGCCGGTCGCCGTCGACCGGGCCGCCCGGGTGCCGACGACGGGTCGGCCCGTCGGGCTCAGACGTTGCTGTCGCGATATTCCTCGACGGGGACCAACGGCACGCCGGGTGCCATCCGGTCGGTCCAGGCCCGGCCATCGAGGTGGTCGATCTCGTGGGCGACCAACCGGGCCATCCCGTACGCGAACGAGGTGATCATCCGTCCGCCGTCCCAGCGGGCGTGTTCCACCTCGATGCGCAGCGGGCGGGGGACCAGCCCACGGTGGTCGGCGGCGGCGAGGCAGCCTTCGTACTGCTCGACGGTCTCCGGGCTCTCGCCGACCACGCGGGGGTTGACCAGGACGACCGGCGGGGCGGCCCGGTCGGCGGGACGGATCACCGCCACCGCGACGTCCAGGCCGAGCTGAGGTGCGGCGAGGCCCATTCCGGCGCTGAACGGGTGCAGTTCGTCGGCCTGCGTCAGCAGGTCGGTGAGCCGGCCGACCACCTCACGGGCGGCGGTGGCCTCCCGGGGCAGGTCGAAGGGGCGGGCCGGGCGGCCGGGCGGGGTCGCGTCGGGGGCCGGTACGCCGAGGGCGCGCAGTTGCTCGGCGGGGCGGGTCGGCACCCGCGAGGTCGTCTCCGTGGGCTCCTGTCGGAACCGCCACTGGAGGCGGAACCGGGTGTTGAGCGGCGGGTCTTCGGTGGACCAGTCGAAGACCGCCCGGTCGCCGCGGTCGTGTCGGCGTACCGGGGTGCGCAGTGGCCCCTCGTCGGCGGAGAGCGAGGTCTCCACACCCCAGACCCGGGGGTCGAGGGATGCCGGGAGGTCCAGCCGCACGGCCAGGTGCCGGGTGGGCAGGCGGACGGCCCGTTGGAACCAGGGTCCCCACTTGACCCGGCCGACCCGGTAGGCGTACTCGACCTCGGCGCGTTGGCCGGGGTGCAGCGGGAACGGCCCGTCGGCGTTCTCGAACAGCAGCCAGATCTCCTTGTAGGCGTCCCGGTCGTGGCGGACCCGCCAGTGCATCGGTTCGCGGGCCCCGCCGTCGTGGTGGACGGCCCGGAAGCGCAGCTCGGCGAAGGTGAGCGGGTGTTCCCGGTGGTGCCGGTTGGAGCGCCCCGGGTCGTCGGGCCACCTGTCGACGGCGACCCGGACGAGGTATCGGGTGACCGGTTCGGTGCCGGCGTTGTGCAGCCGGCGACGGACCACGCACCGGTACGTGCCGTCGACCAGGGTGAGGCTGGCGGTCTCCCGTTCGACGACGAGCCCGGTGCCCGGGGGGAGCCACCGCCCGGGGGGTGCGGGTTCGCGCTGACCGGGGGCGGTGCGGGCCTGACGGAGCTGGTCGTACTCGCGGAACCGTTGCCAGATGAGACCGCCGGCGTCGAGGACGGCCTCGGCACGGCGGGCGAAGTCCTCGGTGGGCCGGTGTCGACGCCCCTCGACGTGGCTCACGTACGACGGGTCGAAGCCCATCATGGTGGCGAGCTGTTTCTTGGTCAGCCCTCGCCCCGCCCGGTGCCGGGCGAGATCCGCCGCGAACGCGTCGGCGGCCCGCTCCAGAGGGGAGGTCGTCATCAGCTTCCTCACGCAGCCGGGATGACAAGTCTTCATGTTCTTGTCGGCGGCCCATAGCGAACTGGCACGTTGCCGACATATGCCTTGACATCGCCTCGTGTTTTCTCCGCGTTCCGCCGGGTAGGAGCCGAACGTGGCCGATCAGCACCCGGTCGGGCCGAACCTGGCCGACCGGGCTCTCGGCACCCGCCCGGACCGGCGGGACGGACGCGTGATCCCGGCCTCCCGATCGGCCTCCGGGAGAGGCTTCCCTCCGACCCCCGGGCATGGTTAGGCTAGCCTTAGCTTCACGGGCGACCCCTCCGGCACCGGAGTGGCCGAGGAGACCGCCGCCGTCCGCGGCGGCCGAGCGGGGGACGGGAGGGCGGTCCGGATGACGGCGGTGATGCCGGGTCAGGATCTCGCCGGTCGGCTCGCCCCGGTGACCGCGACCCTGCGCGCCATGTTCGGCACCGATGCGCTGCCCGGCCTCGCGCCCGGCCTGGTGGTGGCGGACGAGGCCGGCTGGAGCCCCGCGACCACGCTCGTCGACGGCACCCGGATGCCCGACTTCCTGGGTGCCGCCGCCCGCCGCTGGGGTGGCACCCCGCACGCGTGCGCCGCGCTGGCCTGGAAGTCCTACAGCTACTGGACGGCGCTGCCGGTGGTGCTCGGTTGGGCCTCGGCCCGCCGGGTGTCGCTGCTCGACCCGGCCGACGTGCTGATCCACTTCGAGGACCACAGGCAACTGCTCACCATCGGCCTGCGCCACTCGACCGAGGTCGCGGTGCTGCCCGGTGACCCGCTGGCCCTCACCGGTCAGCCCGGCGTCCGGGTGGTCGCCGACGAGGCGGAGCTGCTCGGCGTACTGCGGGCCTCGCTGCTCGACGCCCACCTCGTCCCGATGATCGCCGCCATCCAGGCGGAGGTGCGGGTGGGTGCCCGTACCCTGCTCGGCTCGGTGGCCTCCGGCGTCGCGCACGGCATCCTGCGCGCGGCGGACGCCCTGCCGGGTTCGTCGGTGCGCACCGTCGACACCCTGCTCGACACCCTCGGCGTGGCGGACCTGGTCGAGTTGGTGCCCGGCCGCAACGGCGAGCCGACCGTGCAACGGCGTACCTGCTGCCTGGCCTTCACCCTGCCCAGCCCGAAGGTCTGCCAGGGCTGCTGCGTTCGCTCGGTCTGACCTCCCCCCCCGGGTGCCGGCCCGGGTCAACCGGTGAGCGGCCGGACGTCCCAGAGCCACACCCCGCCGGTCCAGGTGGGGGTGATGCCGGTCACCGCGGTCATCGCCCGGCGCAGCGCGTCGGCGTACCGGTGCGGGCCGAGGACCACCACGCCGGCCCGCCAGTAACGCAGGTCGGTCACGGCGGCCCGCCGGTCCGCCGCGGTGACCGGCGGGATCGTTCCGGTCCGGGCGATTCCGCCGAAGAGGTTGCTGGTCCGCCGGTATGGCGCGGTGAACAGGGCGGCCCCGGGCTCGGGTGACCAGGGGCGGGTGTCCGGGGCGAGGAAATAACCCCGGGCCAGCGGCATCTCCAGCCGGGTCCGGGCCGACCAGCGCAGCGGGTCGGCGTAGGTGTTGTCGGGCAGCGGCAGGGTCACCACGCTGCGACCCCCCGCCACGTAGGGACGCCAGCCGCCGGAGGTGACGAACTCCGGCACCGGGTCCAGACGGGTCGCCGGCAGCGGGGTCGGCAACAGCGGCAGCAGGGCCATCAGCAGGACGGTCGTGGTGACGAACCGGATCTGCCGGCGGGCCGCCGGGTGTCGACGGGCGAGGTCCCGGGCCCGTTGGGTGCCGAGCGCCAGCAGCACCCCGACGATCGGGGTGATCGCCAGCGACCAGCGGGTGGGCACCACGGAGTGCAACAGGGGCAGCTTCTCCAGCAGCGCCCAGGGGCCGGGAACGCCGGTGTTGCGCCCGTTGAGCTGCACCTCCCGCCCCAGCGACAGGACGGCGAAGAGCAGCCCCAGCACGGCCAGGCCGACCACCAGGGCGCTGCGCCGCAACCACCAGACCAGGGCGACCGTGAGGACGGCCAGCGGCCAGCCGAAGAAGGCGTTCTCCTCGGTGGGGTTGCGGGCCAGCGGATCGGCGGACCGGGCGTCGCCGGCCAGCGACTCCCGCGACCAGCCCACGAACGCGCCCAGGTCGGTGCGGTAGCCCCGGATCAGCCGGGACAGCCCGTGGTAGGAGCCCGGCCCGAAGAGCTGCACGTACAGCGGGTAGGCGAGCAGCACGGCGGAGAGGAGCGCGGCCACGCCGAGCCCGGCGAGGAACGGCCGGGTCGAGGTGCGCAGCTGCGGTCGGCCGACGACGAGGGCAGCGATCACCACGGCCAGCCCGATCGCGGTCATCAGCAGGATCTCCAGGTTGAGGAACGCCTGCCAGACGATCAACAGGCCGAGCAGGAGTCCGTTGCGCAGCCACCGGCCGGGCTCGACCAACCGCAGGGTGCGCCAGATGAGGAGCGGGACGACGAACTGGGAGACGATGTTCGGGTGGGCGTTGGCGTGCGACACCATCGCCGGGGCGTACGCGCAGAACGCCGCGCCGAGCCAGGCCGGCCCCCGGGAGCGGGTGACCACCCGGGACAGGAAGAAATACCAGGCGGTGCCGGTGGCCGCCATTCCCAGGGTGAGGAAAAGGAGAAAAGACCAGTGCGGCCCGAAGAGCAGGGTGACCGGGGTCATCGGTATCGAAATGGATAGTACCGAGGTATTCGCCATCAGATTCACGCCGTCGGGCACGTTCATCCGGTCCGAACCGAATGGATAACTCCATTCCGTGAGTACCCGTGCGCCGTGCGCCATCATCCACTCGAACTGCGCCTGGTCCGAGCGGTTGTCCCGCACTCCGGCTCCTGGGTCGCGCCAGAACCGGGCGGTCACCCAGAATGCCAGCAGGAGATAGCTGCCCACGGCGAGCGCGTCCCACCGCCACCCCGCCGCCGTCGGCCCGGCCGCCACCGACCGCGCTGCCCGCACCGAAGCGTCCGCCGACGGCGACGAGCCTGCCGGTGGCGGCGGGAACGCCCGTCGCCACCTCCGCCGGACGACACGCCGAGCGGACGTCGACCCGGCGTCGCCGGGGGATCGACCGGCCCCGGGGCCCGATTCGGGAGTAGTCATGACAATTCACAGCGTAGTTGGCCTATGGCGGGCACGTGACATGTTTCGGGTACTGCCGTACTATGTGCCGGGTTCGCCGACCGCCGATCGCGTGCCCTCCCCCGACCACATTTCAGCCCCCACGGTGCCCCGTTTCCTCCGCCCCTCCTGCGGATGATTCACTCTGTCGGTCCAGGCGCGGATCAGTCATATATCGTGAGGAATCGACGCATGGCAGAAATCACTGGGGATCAGCGCGTCCAGTCGGAGGTCCTGGAGGGCCTGGCCACCGCGGTCAACCACCGCAGGTGGTTCGTCGAACTGGCGGTGCCCCACCTCGGTGACGACCCCATCGAGATCGGCAGCGGCCTGGGCGACTACGCCCTGGAGTGGGCGCGGCACGTTCCCCGGTTCACCGCCACCGAGGCCGACCCGGACCGGCTGATCCTGCTCAAGGAGCGGCTGGTCGACGAGCCGACCATCGAGGTGCGCGAGATGCTGCTGCCGCACCCGGGCGGCGGCGACTACAGCGCGGCCGTCTCGTACAACGTCCTGGAGCACATCGAGGACCACGTGGGTGCGCTGCGCAGCATGCGCGACCTGGTCCGGCCCGGCGGTGCGGTGATCATCATCGTGCCGGCGTTCCAGTTCGCGATGGGCCCCGCCGACATCGCCACCGGCCACGTGCGCCGCTACACCAAGAAGACCCTCGGCGACGCGATGACCTCGGCCGGGCTGCACGTCGAGACGATGCACTACGCCAACGCCCTCGGCCTGATCGGCTACTTCATGGCCACCAAGGTCTTCCGCCTGATGCCGAAGGAGGGCCCGATGGTCAAGGTCTACGACACCCTCGTCCTGCCCGCCACCAAGGCCGCCGAGCAGCTCGTCCGGCCCCCGTTCGGCCAGTCCGTCTTCGCCGTCGCCCGGGTGCCTGCCTGACCGTCGCGCCCGCCGGTCCCGCAGCATGTGCGGGACCGGCGGGACACCGTTCACTCCTTGATCTGGTACGTGGGCCGGATGACCGCCCGTGCCAGGGTGTGGAAGGCCAGGTTGAAGCCGACGTACGCGGGGCTGGCACCCGGCCCGACGTCGAGCCGCTCGACGTCGACCGCGTGCACGGCGAAGACGTACCGGTGCGGACGGTCACCCGGCGGCGGGGCCGCACCCCCGTAGCCGGTGTCGCCGTAGTCGTTGCGGACGCTGAACGCCCCACCCAGGTCGGCCTCCTGCACGCCGGTCGGCAGGCTGGTCGTCGAGGCGGGCACGTCGACAAGCACCCAGTGCCAGAAACCGCTGCCGGTCGGGGCGTCCGGGTCGAAGCAGGTCACCACGAAGCTCTTCGTCCCGGCGGGGAAGCCCGACCAGGCCAGGTGCGGGGAGACGTTCTCGCCACCGGTGCTGCCGTGCGCGTACCGGGCGTCCATCGGCTCGCCGTTGTGCACGTCGTCACTGGTCAGGTCGAACGACGACACGGTCGGCAGCAACTCGTACGGGTCCGGGGCGATCGGTCGTTCCAGGGTCATCGGGAAGGTTCCTTCCGGTGTGGCGCGTTTTCCTCTGCTCTTCTTACCCCGCCTGCCCTTCTTACCCCGCCGGGCGCGACGATCGAACCGGAGGCACCGCGCACCGTCGGGCCGCCAGAATGAGGGGGCGCGGCCGACCGGCCGGGCCGAGGACCGGGAGGGCGCATGCGGGACACCGAACGTGAGGCGGACCTGTTGGACGCGGAGCGCCGCCTCCAGGCCGCCCAGCGGGCCGGCGACGTGGCCGCGCTCGACGCCCTGCTCGACGACCGCCTGGTCGCCGTCGGGCCGGACGGTCGTACCTTCAGCAAGGCCGACGACCTGGCCGCCCACAGCAGTGGCAGCTCGGTGCTCGACGAGCTGGTGGAGGAGGAGCTGGAACTGATCGTCGCCGGGACGACCGGGGTGACGTTCTTCCGCGGCCGGGTGCGCGGCACCTTCGAGGGCGAGGCGTTCGCCGCGCGACTGCGCTACACCCGGACCTGGACCTACGACGACGAGCACGGCTGGCGCATCCTCGCGGCCCACCTCAGCCCTGCCCCCTGACCGTTGAACGGGTCAGACGACTTCCGCTGGTCAGGTGTCGATCCGGGCGGCGGTCCGGGCCCCAGCCGACGGACGAGGGCGGCGCACACCCGGGGATGGGCGCTGGTCGTGCCGGGCGCGGGGCGTGGGTGCCTGTTGCTGGCGTTGTAGTTTCGCCGGTTGCACGAAGATCGATCGTCGGACGACCGCATCGCCCTTGGCGTCCAGTTGGTAGACGTCGAGCCAGCACCACCCGTCGTAGGTGATCCAGTCGAGCACCCGGATGACCCGGCAGAAGATCGGCTTGCTGAACTGCACGCTGGCGGCGCGGGTGACGTACACCAGGTCGCCGGCCTTCGGCAGCGGCGCGTTCATCGATGACCCCAGACCTGACGTAGTCTGCGCCATGTCCTGATCCGGGCACGGGCGGCCTCGACCATCGGGCAGAAGCCGCCTTCGGTGCACCTCCCGCACCGGCTGTGGCGGTGGTGGTCCAGGCAGTCCCACGCCGACTGGACCAGCAGCGGCGCTCCGCCGCGCGCACCTACCGCGCCCCGTCGAGCAGCCGCCACCCGGCAGGGGCAGTCATCACGGGCAGTGTGCGGGGGCAGCGCGGCCATGACATCCCGTGGGGGTTGCGGTTCACCAACGGCAAAACGCACCCTGATCGGCGTCCGCCCGGGTTTAGGGTGCGCTTCTGCTGCTTTGGAGGCGGAGGGTGTGGGATTCGAACCCACGAAGACATCGCTGCCTTACCGGTTTTCAAGACCAGCGCCATCGGCCACTAGGCGAACCCTCCCGGACCGCCACCCAGAGGTGCACGGCTGTACCTAGTCTGCCACGAACGGCTGCCGGGCGAGCCGTCCCACCGCCCCCTAATCACGCTTCCTGTGCCAGAGTCGGCTCGCTCATCCATGGCACGACCAGCATCGCCTCACCCGGACGGTCCACTGTGGCCGAAATTCCGACCGTCGTGGGCGAGCGATGGTCCGCCCCCGACGACGGGTGGCGGATTCTGCCGTCCGGATGTGGCCTGGTTGGCAGTTGTCGTCGGACGGGGTGGTCCGGGGGTCGGATCGGGTAAGACTGGGCCATGCACGCGATCACGATCCCGGAACCCGGTGGACCCGACGCGCTCGTCTGGGCCGAGGTGCCCGACCCCGAGCCCGGCGCGGGTGAGGTGGTCGTCGAGGTGGCCGCCAGCGCGGTCAACCGGGCCGACCTGCTCCAGCGGCAGGGGCACTACCCGCCGCCGCCGGGCGCGCCCGCGTACCCCGGGCTGGAATGTTCGGGGGTGGTCGGCGCGGTCGGTGCGGGGGTGACCGGGTGGGCGGTGGGTCAGCCGGTGTGCGCGCTGCTGGCCGGCGGCGGGTACGCCGAGCGGGTGGTCGTGCCGGCCGGGCAGTTGCTGCCGGTGCCGGCCGGGGTCGACCCGGTCGACGCCGCCGCGCTGCCCGAGGTGGCCTGTACGGTCTGGTCGAACCTGGTCCGGGTGGCCCACCTCGGCAGGGGCGAGACGCTGCTGGTGCACGGCGGTGGCAGTGGGATCGGCACGTTCGCTGTGCAGTTCGGCGCGGCGCTGGGCGCGACGGTGGTGGTGACCGCCCGGTCGACCAAGCACGACCGGCTGCGTGAGCTGGGGGCCGCACACACCATCGACTACCGCGGGCAGGATTTCGTCGAGGAGGTCCGGCGGGTCACCGACGGGCGGGGTGCGGACGTGGTCCTCGACATCATGGGCGCGTCCTACCTGGCCCGGAACGTGGCGGCGCTTGCCGACGGCGGGCGGCTGGTGGTGATCGGCATGCAGGGCGGGCGCACGGCCGAGCTGGATCTGGGCGCGCTGCTGGCGAAGCGGGCCTCGGTGACGGCCACCGCGCTGCGCTCCCGTCCGCTTGCCGACAAGGCGGACATCGTCCGGGGCGTACGGGAGCAGGTGTGGCCGCTTGTGGAGTCGGGTGCCATCCGGCCGATCGTGGACCGGCGGCTGCCGATGCGCGACGCGGCGCAGGCGCACCGGTTGGTCGAGTCCAGCGACCACGTGGGCAAGGTGCTGCTCACCACCGCGTGACGGCCCCCGCCGGCACGCTCAGGAAGGCGAAACAGGGCCGTCCCGGCGGGGGAGGACCAGGCGGGCGCCGGGGCCTTCGTCGGCCAGCGAGTCGCCCGGGTTGTAGAGGGTGCAGCGCTGCAACGACAGGCAGCCGCAGCCGATGCAGCCGTCCAGGTCGTCGCGGAGCTTGCCGAGCAGCTTTATCCGCTCGTCCAACCGTTCCCGCCAGGTGCGGGAGAGGGCGGCCCAGTCGTCCGGGCTGGGCGCGCGCGACGAGGGCAGCGAGTCCAGCGCGGTAAGGATCTCCTCCAGCGAGATGCCGACCTGCTGGGAGATCCGGATGAACGCCACCCGGCGCAGCTCGGTGCGCGCGTACCGGCGTTGGTTGCCGCCGGTGCGTTCGGCGCGGATCAGGCCGAGCCGCTCGTAGTAGCGCAGCGCCGACTGGGCCACCCCGCTGCGGGCGGAGAGCTGTCCGATGGTGAGTGACTCGTGCATCACTGTCCTTGAGCTGAAGTTAACTTCAAGTTGCACGCTAGCGGCATGACCACATCGACCACAACCCACCCGCCGGGCCGGCTCCTCCCCGCGCCCGTCGTCGCGCCGCTGGAACGCCTCCGCGCCGGCCGCAGCTACGACGCCAACGTCTACTCCACCGTCGACGTGCACTGGGTGCTCTACGACCGGGTCCTGCGGGTCACCCCGGCCACCGTCGACCACCCCGACCGGGACCGCTTCCTGCTCTCCAAGGGGCACGCCGTGTCGGGCTACTACGCCGTACTCGCCGCCAAGGGGTTCATCCCCCTCGACTGGCTCGACGACGAGGGCGGGCCGGACAGCCGGCTCGGCGGCCACCCCGACCGGACCCTGGTCCCCGGCGTCGAGATCGGCTCCGGCTCCCTCGGCCATGGCCTCGGGCTGGGCGTCGGCACCGCGCTCGGCCTACGCGCCCAGGGCCGCACCACCCCCCGGGTGTACGTCCTGCTCGGCGACGCCGAACTCGACGAGGGCTCCAACCACGAGGCGATCGCCTACGCCGGGGCCACCGGGCTGGCCGGGCTCACCGCGATCGTGGTCGACAACTCGTCGGCCAGTCACGGCTGGCCGGGTGGGCCGGCCAGCCGGTTCACCGTCAACGGCTGGACCGCCAGCGTCGTCGACGGGCACGACCACGACGCCCTGCACACGGCCCTCACCGGCCACGACGGCCACCGTCCACACGTGGTCGTCGCCGTCGACGGCCCTACCCCGGGGAGCGGGAAATGATCATGCGGGACGCCTTCGTCGCCAGCGCCACCGGGTTCCTCGACGACCCCCGGACCACGATCGTGCTGGCCGACATCTCCGCCGACGCCTTCACCGAGGCGGGCCGGCGGTATCCGGACCGGGTCGTCAACGTGGGCATCCGGGAACAGTTGATGATCGGGGTGGCCGGTGGGCTCGCCCTCACCGGGCAACGCCCGATCGTGCACAGCTACGCCCCGTTCCTCGTCGAGCGGGCGTACGAGCAGATCAAGCTGGACCTCGACCACCAGGGGGTCGGCGCGGTGCTGGTCAGCATCGGCGCCTCCTACGACCGGGCGGAATCCGGCCGGACCCATCTGGCCCCGGCCGACGTGGCCCTGATCGACACCCTGGACGGCTGGACCGTGCACGTGCCCGGTCACCCCGACGAGGTGCCCGACCTGCTGTGGGACGCGGTCTGCGGGCAGCACTCGACCTACCTGCGGCTGTCCCTGCGCAGCAACGCGCGGGCGTACCCGCAGGCGGGTGGGTTGCACGTGGTGCGCGACGCCGGGCCGGGCGCGGCGCTGCTGGTGGCGGTCGGTCCGGTGCTCGACGACGCGCTCGCGGCGGTGGCCGACCTGCCGGTGACTGTGGCCTACACCCACCGGCCCCGGCCGTTCGACGTGGCCGGGCTGCGGACGCTGGCGGGCAGCGAGGTGATCATGGTCGAGCCCTACCTGGCCGGCACCTCCACCCGGGTGGTGACCGAGGCGCTCGCCGACCGGCCGCACCGGCTGCTCAGCCTCGGTGTGGGCCGCGCGGAGCTGCGGCGCTACGGCACCGCCGAGGACCACGACCGCTGGCACGGCCTCGACCCGGCCGGACTGCGCCGCGCGATCGGCGACTTCCTGACCTCGGGCGACCGGACGCAGGGTGCCCCGTCGCGGTGACCGGGCCGACGGCGGCGGCCGGACCCGCCAACCCGGGCGGGGTCGCCAACCCGGGCGGGGCCGTCGCCGGGCTCAGCGGGGTGCGCGGGCGGTACGGCGGCGGGTGCGCTCCCGGCCGAGGATCCAGATCGCCTCGACGCCGTCCTTCCAGGTGATCTTCTTGCCCTCCTCGCGCCCGCGCGCCCGGTAGCTGATCGGCACCTCGTACGGGCGGATCCGCTGACGCAGCAGCTTGCCGGTCACCTCGGCCTCCATCCCGAAACCCCGGGAGCGGATGCCCAGCGACCGGTAGAGCTCGACCGGCATCAGCTTGAAGCAGGTCTCCAGGTCGCCGATGTAGGAGTTGAACAGCACGTTCGCCGCCATCGTGACGCCCTTGTTGCCCATCACGTACCAGAAGCTGTAGGCGCTGTGGCTGCCGAAGGTGCGGTTGCCGTAGACCACGGTGGCCCGCCCGTCGAGCACCGGGGCGAGCAGCCGGGGGATGTCCTGCGGGTCGTACTCCAGGTCGGCGTCGAGGATGACCATGTACTCACCCTCGGCGCTGTCCACGGCCGTCTTGATGGCCGCGCCCTTGCCCGCGTTGCGGGGATGGGTGATCACCCGTAGCCGCGCGTCGTCCGCCCGGCCGAGGATCTCCCCGGTGCCGTCCCGGCTGCCGTCGTCCACCACGACCAGCTCGATCTCGCACGGGTAATCGACAGCCAATGCCTGCTTGAGGGCATCCGCGATGCGTTCTTCCTCGTTGTAGACCGGCATGAGGATCGAGAGCTTCACGGGAATCTCCACGGTGGCGACAGTGAGTCGGGCCCTAGCCTAGCCTGGCAGGTCAGCCGCGCGAGGGTCGCCACCGGACCGGCCGGCACCCGGTCATTCAGCCGGATGGTGTTTACTTCCGCC
This sequence comes from Micromonospora sp. DSM 43699, assembly GCF_055517075.1. Classification (NCBI taxonomy): domain Bacteria; kingdom Bacillati; phylum Actinomycetota; class Actinomycetes; order Micromonosporales; family Micromonosporaceae; genus Micromonospora; species Micromonospora sp. DSM 43699. The sequence continues at coordinate 7,133 of NZ_JBTMMT010000017.1, read as the reverse complement.
CATGTCGGCAGCCGGCTGGATGCTCGTGGCGGCCCCCGTCGCCGCGCTCGTGATGCTCACCGCCCTCCTGCGGCCCCGGGCCGCCGGGTCGGTCGCCCCGAACCGCCTCGGCGTGATCCGGGCCGCCCTGCTGACCGGCGTCTTCGCCGTGCTGACCGTGGAACTGCTCGGCGCGTTCGGCACGCTCACCCTGCCCGCCTTCGCCCTGGCCTGGCTGCTCTTCGTCACCGGGATCGCGGCGGCGGCCGGCCGGCGACGCGGCCGGGACGCCGTCCGGCAGGGGGCCGGGGTCGCCGAGGCCCGCCGGGCGGTGCTGGTCGGCGCGGCCGTGGGCAGCCCGGCAGCGGGCAGCCCGGCCGTGGGTAGCTCGGTCTCGGGCGGCTCGGTGGTGGGTGATGCCGCCGGGCCCGACGCGGCGCCCGGGGCGGAGCTGCCGGCCGCATCGGCGACACCACCGGCCACCGGCCGGGCCGGCGTCGCGGCGATGCTGACCGGCTGGGTCGACCGGCTCGCCGACCTCCGGCGTACGGCCACCCGGGGCGAGCGGCTGCTCGCCGGCACGGTGGTCGGGCTGGTGCTGGTCGAGCTGGTGGTGGCGCTGCTCGCCGAGCCGAACAACTTCGACTCGCAGACCTACCACCTGCCGAAGGTGGAGCACTGGGTGGCCCAGGGCAGCCTGGACTTCTGGCCCACCGCCATCCACCGGCAGGTGACCATCCCGCCCGGTGCCGAATACCTGCTGCTGCACCTGCGCCTGTTCACCGGCGGGGACGCTCTGCACAACCTGGTGCAGTGGGCCGCCGGGATCGGCTGCCTGCTGGCGGCCACCCGGATCACCGCCCAGCTCGGCGGCGGTCGGCGGGCCCAACTGCTCACCGCGTTCCTGCTCGCCACCACGCCGATGGTGGCCCTCCAGGCGACCAGCACCCAGACCGACCTGGTGGCCGCCGCCTGGACCGCCTGCGCCGCCACCCTGGCGCTGGACGGACTGCGTCGCCGGGCCGACCTCGCCGACGCGCTGGCACTGGGCGCGGCCACCGGCCTGACCGCGCTGACCAAGACCAGCGGGTTGCTCGCGGTCGGGCCGTTGCTGCTGCTCTGGGGCCTGGCCCAGCTCCGCCTCAGCGGGGCCCGGCAGGTGGCCCGGACGATGGGCGGTTCGCTGCTGGTGCTGCTGGTCGCGGTGACCGTGGTGGGGCCGTTCCTGGCCCGGGAGACCGCCGAGTTCGGCCACCCGTTGGGGCCGCCCCGGCTGCGCGAATCCATCCCGATGGAACGGCACGACCCGGCATCCGTCCTGGTCAACGCGCTGCGGATCGGGCACACCGCGTTCGACACCCCGCTCGGCCCGCTGCGCGCCGGCACCGCCGGGGTCATCGAGGCCGGCTCCCGGGCGGTCGGCGTGGACCCCCAGGACCGGGCCATCACCTTCGGCCGGGAGGTCTTCCCGGTGCCGTCCTGGTATCCCGACGAGGACCGGGTGGCCTTTCCGCTGGCCGGGTCGCTGGCGTTGCTCGGGGCGGTCTTCGCCCTGACCCGACCCCGGCGGCTCAGCCCCGGGCGGGCGGGGGCGCTGCGGGCGTACGCGGGTGTGGTGGTGTTCGCGGTGCTGCTGCACGCCGCGATGATCAAGTGGCAGCCGTGGGGGAACCGGCTGCTGCTCTACGCGCTGGTGCTGGCCGTACCGCTGGCCGGGCTCTGGGTGGACGCGGTGCTGCGCCGGCGGTCCGGTCCCGGCCGACGGTCGGTGGCCGCCGGGCTGGTGGTGACCGTGCTCGCCACCTCCGCGCTGGCCGGCGTGCTGGCCCTGTCGTACGGCTTCCCGCGCCGGCTGGTCGGCAGCGGCTCGGTCTTCACCACCGCCGAGTGGGACACCCGGTTCCTGCGCCGGCCGCAGTGGGCCGACGAGTTCCGCTGGGCCGCCTCGGCGGTCCGGGCCAGTGACGCCCGACGGATCGGCCTGGTGCAGCAGAACGACAACTGGGAGTACCCCTGGTGGTTGCTGCTGCGTGACGACGACGGCCGGTCGCCCGAGCTGGTGGCGTTGCAGTCGGTGCTGCCGGACCGGCCGCCGGCAGCCCCCACCTCGGTCGACGCGATCGTCTGCACCGGCCCCCGGACGGAGTGCGCCCGGCTGGTCCCGGCGGGCTGGACGATCCAGTACCGCGACCACGTCGGCTACGCGCTGCCCCCGACCCGCTGACCGACGACCCCGACCGCCGGCAGCGCAGGCCGGGCCGACCGCAGCGGCGATCGGCTGACCTCAGCGCTCACCGCCGGCCGGCACACGTCGGGGCCGGCGCGGTGGTCCACGCCGGCCCCGACCGTCCCCCACGGGTCACTGCTGCTTGACGGGCACCACGATCAGCCGGGCCACGCTGGCGTCGCCGTCGCGGGCCCCGGCCACGTGGACCTTGGTGCCCACCTTGACGTCGGCGGCCTTGATGGTGGTGCGCCGCTCGACCACCCGGAGCTGGTCGCCCAGCTTCCAGGTCAGCGAGAAGCCGTCGGTGGACTTCACGGTCACCGAGCCGCCGTCGATCGCGGTCACCGCGCCGCGCTGCACGACGACGGTCTTCGTGCCGCCGTCCTTCGTCTGCACCACCGCCTCACCGTGCAGGCCGTTGCGGCCCAGCAGCACCCGGGCCTGTCGGCGCTGACGCAGCTCCTGCGCCCGCTCCCCACGCTTGCCCTTCGCCCCGGCCGACGGGGACGGGGAGGTCGACTCCCCGGCTGCCGGGGCGGGCGCGGCGAGCAGGTCCAACTCGGTCGGGTCGACGCCCAGTGCGACCAGCGCCTGCCCCTCGACCCCCAGCGCGGCGGCCACGTCGATCGCGGCGGCCTTCGTGCTGTCCTGCGCGACCTGGGCCGATCCGCAGCCGGCGACGCCGAGTGCGAGCGCCGCGAGCAGCGACGTGGCGGCGACGGCGATTCCCCGATGTGCCATGACTCTCCCTCTCGTCCGTGGTGCCACAAGCGTCGCGCAGCGGGATGGGCGCGGGGTCAGGCCGACGTTCGGGTCAGGTAAGGACCAGCGGGGAGCCGGACGGTGAACGCGGCCCCGCCCTCGGCGGCGTGCCCGGCGACGATCTGGCCGCCGAGCCGGCGTACCAGCCCGGCGGCCAGCGCCAGCCCCAACCCGCTGCCCACCTTGCGTACCCCCTGGTACCGCTGGTGCAGCGCGCCACGCTCGAAGGCCACCGTCAGGTCGTCGTCGGTGAGGCCGGGTCCGCCGTCGCGGACCTCGACCAGCCCACCGGCGGCCGGCCCGGCACCGGCCGCCCGGACCGCGAGCACCACCGGCGCCCCCGGCGGTACGACCCGCAGCGCGTTCTCCAACAGCCCGTCCAGCACCTGCCGGATCCGCCCCGGATCGGTGTACGCCGGCACCGCCGTGCCCGGCGTCTCCAGCCGGAACGGCACCCCGACGGCCGCGCACCGCTCCGCCCAGGTCCGCTCGGCGTCGACGGCCAACCGGGTGAGGTCCACCGGCACCGGTTCCAGCGGGAAGTCCACCGCCTCCAGGCGGGCCAACGCCAACAGGTCGGCGACCAGCCGGTCCAGGTGCTGCGCCTCGGTGAGCATGGTCCGGCCGGTGGCGGAGACCTGGTCCGCGTCGATCACCCCGTCGGCGAGCGCCTCTGCCCAACCCCGGATCGCTGTCAACGGGGTACGCAACTCGTGCGAGACGGAGAGCAGGAACTCCCGCTGTCGACCCTCGCTGGTGGCCAACGCGGCGGCCAACCCGTTCAACGCGTACGCCAGGTCGGCGACCTCGTCGGGGGGTTCGACGGGCACCCGGACCGCCCGGTCACCGGCGCGCAGCCGGGCAGCGGCGGTGGCGGCGTGCCGGATCGGCCGGGCCAACCGGCGGGCGAGCAGCAGCCCGGCGGCCACCCCGGCGGCGAGCCCCGCCAACAGCGGCAGCCAGAGGGCGCGCAGCACCTGCCGCCACGGTCCCTGTGGGGTGGCCCGGGTCAGCACCACCCCGTCCCCGCCGGGCAGCGCCCGCCCCTCGACCAGGGTCCGCTGGCCGTTGACGAACCGTCGACCGGAGACGTCCCGGCCGGCGGAGATCCGGTTCACCACCTGCCGGGGCAGGCCGGGGCGGTCGGCCAGCCCGCCCTGGACGACGTACACCTCGATCTGTTGTTCCTGGAGCTGGCGGATCAGCCGGTCGCCTGCCGCGTCGCGCTGGCGGCTGGGGCGTACCCGGAGCACGTCGGCGGCGAGGCGGGCCTGGGCGGCCAGCGCGGCCTGGTCGCGGCGCTCCACCCCGCGTACCGCCAGGGGGACCGCGACCAGCGCGGTGACCAGCACCGAAACCAGCGCCACCGCGCAGGTGACCAGGACCGCGCGGGCGGTCAGCGTGTGGGTGAACCGGCGGCGCGGCCGACGGCGTCGCGGCCGGGCGGCGGGGTCAGCCATCGGCGGCGTATCCGACGCCCCGGTGCGTGCGGATCACGCTGGCCGGGCCGAGCTTGGCCCGGACCTGGGCGACGTGCACGTCCACGGTACGGGTGCCGCCGTGTGCCGCGTATCCCCAGACGCCGGCCAGCAGCTCCTCCCGGGTGAAGACCCGGCCGGGGCGGGCCATCAGGTGGGCGAGCAGGTCGAACTCGGTGGAGGTGAGCTGCACGGGGACGCCGGCCGAGAGCACCGTGCGGCGGCCCGGGTCGAGGGTGACCGGGCCGACCGTGCGCGGTCGGTCCACACCGTCCGGTGCGCCGGCGGTGCGCCGCAGCACCGCCCGGACCCGGGCGACCAGCTCCCGGGGGCTGAACGGCTTGGTGACGTAGTCGTCCGCGCCCAGTTCCAGGCCGACGATCCGGTCGACCTCGTCGTCGCGGGCGGTGAGGAAGATGACCGGGGTCCAGTCGCCGGCCTCGCGTAGCCGGCGGCAGATCTCGGTGCCGGCCAGACCGGGCAGGGTGATGTCGAGTACGCAGGCCACCGGTCGCAGCCGGCGGGCGGCGGCCAACCCGGCCGTGCCGTCCCGTTCCAGGTGTACGCCGAACCCGTCCCGGCTGAGATAGAGCCGGACCAGGTCGGCGATGGCCGGCTCGTCCTCCACCACGAGGACGAGCCCGCGCTGCGGGGCGGCGTCGACGGTCACCGGCCCATGATGACCGACCCGGGGTCGGGCGGGACGTGCGACGGTGTTCGGGTCAGGTAAGGATGCGGTCAGCGGACCGGCAGTGGGTGCGGCGCGACGGCCGGGGCGTCACCGATGGTGGCGACGACCCGCTCCTCGGGCTTGCGTAGCCGGGTCCGGAACGCGTGGTGCAGCAGCGTGTCGAGCTGCCACACCTGCTTCGGGTGCTGGGTACGGATGACGAACCGCTCGCGCACCCCGTCGATCGCGGTGGCGGCCAGCTCCACCGCCTGCGCCCGGGCGTCGGGGCTCCAGGTGACGTTGCTCAGCTCACGCAGCTCGGTGTTCAGGTGCAGACGCAGCCGGTGCAGCACCCGGGTCTGCTGGGTGACCACCAACCGGCGGTGGGTGAGCAGGAGAAGGTACTCCCCGCCGACCGGCCGGTCGGGGCGGGCGCACCGGGCGACCAGGACGGTGGCGTCACCCGACCCGACACACTGCCGGAAGACCGGCATGTGTCGGCTCACCGTCTGGACCGCCAGCCCGGTCTCGGCGGCGGCCGGGAGGAAGGTGCGCGAGAAGACGTCCATACTCGGCCAACGAGCCGTAACCAGGGGTGACATGGGTCACTGTCGACTTTTGGATATTCCACCCGCCCGGGTCGCACCGGAGGTGCGTCCTCCCGCCCGACCCCGCGGTGATCGCCTCCCGACCCGCCGGTGATCGACACCTGAACCGCCGATGATCGCCGCCTTACCCGGCGATGATCGGTGTCTGCCCCGGCGCTCGGTCAGACGGGCATGGGCGCGAACAGCTCACCGAGCCAGCCGGGCACGGCGCTGGCGTAGCCGGTGCGGCTCGGGTCGGTGGTGTCCAGGGCCCGCCGCCAGGACAGCGCCCGGCCCACCGTGGCCACCCGCACGGCTAGGCCGGCGATCTCCCGCAGGGCGGCCCGGTCGTGCCGGTCGGTCCACGGCTCCAGATAGGCGTCGCGCAGCCGGAGCAGCACCGGATCACCCTCGGCCAACGAGTACGTGTGGGCCACCGAGCGCAGGGTCACCAGCAGGGTGCCGAACGGGTGGGCGACGGAGGCGTCCCCCCAGTCGAAGAAGCGGTATCCGTCGCCGGTGGCGAACACGTTCCCGTCGTGCAGGTCGTCGTGCTGCACGGTGGCCGGGATGCCACTGTCGGCGAGTCGCCGGCAGTCCTCGGCGAAGCGCGGCAGGTAGGCCCGTAACCGGTCGTGGGTAGCCACGTCCATCCGCTCGTCGCCGCCGTCACCCTCGGTGTGCTGCCCGCCCTCGGGGTGCTGCCCGCCCTCGGGGTGTTGCCCGCCCTCGGGGTGTTGCCCGCCCTCGGGGTGTTGCCCGCCCTCGGGGTGTTGCCCGCCCTCGGGGTGTTGCCCGCCCTCGGGGTGTTGCCCGCCCTCGGGGTGTTGCCCGCCCTCGGCGTGCGGTTCGTCCGCGGCGTGCGGCCTGTTCTCCGGGGCGAGAAGCAGGGCGGCCCGGTCGTCGAGCAGGTCGGCGAGGAGGCCCGGCATGACCGCCGGTCGCTGGTCTGGTACGCCGAGCGCGACGAGCTCGTCCGCCGTCGGGGCCACCGCCCGCTGGAGTGCGGCGTACGTCGCGAGCACGTCGGCCCAGCGACCGGAATCGGGTTCGGCCAGGTCACGCAGGGACGGGCCACCATCGGGCAGCAGCGACCAGCCCCGGCCGGAGTCCACGGCCACCGGCTCGAGCACCCGACCGGGAGCACGCCGGGCCAGCTCGACCAGGAGCGCCGCCTCGTACGCCGTACCGGGGTTGTTCGCCTTGAACCAGTACGGCCCGGTGTCGGTGGGCACCCGCCACACCAGCGACCAGGGGCGGATCCGGGGCTCGACCGGGCCGGTGACCCGGCGGCCGTGCCTGTCGAGCTGCCCGCTCACCCAGTCGAGCGCGTCGGACCGCCACTGCGGGTCGGTCCAGCTGGCGGCCACGGAGGTAATCGTCACGCAGCGCAGGGTAAGCCACCTACCCCCTCCCACACCCGCCATTTC
>NZ_JBTMMT010000016.1:0-108125 GCF_055517075.1 Micromonospora sp. DSM 43699 | reverse complement strand
ACGGTTCGGCACCACCCGACCCCTGCCCAAGATCCTCGACCTGCCCCAACAGGTCTGGATCAACAAACCCGAGCCACAACGACAAGCCGCTTAACTCCCGTTGGCCTCAATCCCTTGACACGTTCCGACCCGCCGTGCCACCACCCGCACCAGTTCGTTGTGCTGCTCCACCGGCAACCCGTCCAGCAGATCGGCGGCCATCCGTAAACCGTCTGACACGTGCCCCGCCCTGATATGCGCCGTAGCCTGATGCAACTGAACCTGCGTCCGCAACCGCTGCTGCGACGACGGATACAGCTCCAACGCCCGCCGCTGCGCCTGATCGGCCGCTCGGAGCTGGCCGGCGAGCGTGTACACCCACGACTCGGTGTGTCGCAGCCGGTGCTCCGGCCAACCCCACAGCGACTCCGCATCCGCCACCACGGCCGCAGGTAGCCGCTCCACTCGATCAGCGAGCAGCCGCACCGTCTCCACCGCCTCCGTATGGCGACCCGCCAACGACAAGGCTTGTGCCCGCCCGGCCAGCAGTCCACAAGCCGCCGCCGACACCCGGCCGTCCAGCAGCGGCAGCGCCTCATCCGACAGGGCCACCACCTGCGAGGCAGAGCGCCTGTCATAGCAGCCGTTCACCACATCCCACGCTCGGGTCAACACCTGCGTCTCCGGGTCCCCGGATTCGTCGGCAACTCGCTGCGCCGTCTGCCACCACCTGCGGGCCATGAACCCCTGCCCGGACGCCACCATGCCCAACGCGACGATCACCGAGAGATGTCCGGCGGCACGCAGCAACGAGGGCCGCCGCTGCCCACGATCTACCGACAGTTGGTGCTGCAATACGGTCACGTCCCGACCCAGTTGGGCCATCACCTGCTGGGGCGGCTGCCTGTAGTAGGCGTGTCCGTACTCGACAACCACCTGCTCCCATTCGTCGAACTCAACGTCTATCGCTGCGCTCAGGCCGTGTCGTAGCGCCTCCCAGCCAATGAGGTGATCGACAGCCGGTGCTGCGGCCAGCGCGCCCATGGTGCCGAGGATGGTACGTCTACGCATGTCGGTGTCGCCTGCCTGCTCCTGCCGGTATGCCTCTACCAGCATCCCGGCGGCGTTCAACTCTCGGTCGCATGCTTCCGCGAACTGGGCAGTGGGGCGGCGTACTCCACGCTCTACCTGCGAAATGTGGCTGTATTGGAAGCATATTCGTACCCCGAACTGCCGCAACGACAGTCCGGCCGCCTCCCGGCGCTGCCTGAGTATGCGCCCGAAAGAGTCCATAAAGCCTCCCAACTGTGTGCAGGCGTGTGTGCACACACTGCACGCCTGCCGTTTGCACAGCCTATCGGCCAGTCTCGACGTGTCAGCGCATGCTACTGGCGGGAATAGGCGCGTCACGCCGCAAACACAGTCGGGACGAGTCCCCACCTACATGCCCGGCGCAGGGGTCAGAACCAAACCTCCGAACGGGGCGGTCTCTGCGCCCTCTGGTTGAGGGCTCTCGGCCGGTTGCTGACAACACCCGGCGTTTGATTTACCTAGAAGGGGATGGCGTTGACCCGTGTCAAGTGGTTCGTTCCTCGGGACGGGCAGCCGTACCAGCCGTTCGGTATCGATCGGGAGGGCCCGGCCACGCTCTACGGTCACAAGGGCGGTTGGAGCCGGACAGACGAGGCGACGGCCGAGGACGTGGCGCGCGACAACCGGCGCTTCTGGGCCAGCCTCAGCCTGCCGGCGCAGGACCCGGCCCGGCCGAGGCGTCGCCGCTGGCGTTGGTGGTCACGCGCATGACCGGCAGCAGCCTTCCCCCGCCCCGGGTCGCCCCCGGCACCCTGCTGCAACTCGACGGCGACGACTGGTCCTTCGGCCGCGACCTGATGCCCGGCACTCACGTCGATGTCGTCCTGGTGCGGCTGCGCACCGACCTCGCGCATCTCAGTGACGAGTGGATGTGGGTCCTCGGCCACCGTCCGCAGTGCGAGTACCCGCACGTGGAGCAGCACCCGCCCTGCCTGGAACTGCGGGTCCGCATCACCGCGCTGCGTCGTTACGGCAGCGCACGATGACCGGCGCCCACGAGAGCGTCCACCCCGGCGCCCGGTACGACTCGGCCCGCAGGACGGTCCTGGGCCACCTCGGCCGCACCTGCTTCGAGTGCCGCGACGACGGGTGCGCGCAGCACCGCTGGGCCGTCGAGGAGCTGCGTCACCACCCGATCGGCCGTGGCCTCCTCGAACGTCACGGCCTCCTCGACCCATCCGACGACCCGACCCAGGAAGGCCAGCAGCGGTGAACCCCTCCCCCGCCGTCGGCGACGAGCACACCCGGCCCGTCCACCACGAACCCGCCCCCGCCCACCCGCCGGCCCGCGCGGTCGCCACCGCCCACCGTCCGCCGCCGCTGATCGCCAACGACTTCCACTTCCTCGCCCACGACGATCGGACCGGGCAGCCGCGCCTGTTCCGCACCGCGTTGTCCCTCGGGCTGGCCGCCGGGCTGCTCATGGAGCTGCACTACGCCGGGCGGATCAGCTTCTCCCGGGGCGCGGTCCACGTCTGGCGGGACGGCCCCACCCCGGCGGACTGGCTGCAACACAAGATCCTCGACCGGATGCTCACCGAACCGCAGGACACCCCCGTCCGGCAGTGGCTGTCGTACCTCGCCACCACCGCCGACGAACAGGTCACCCACCGGATGACGCAGGCCGGTCTGCTGCGCGAGCAGACGACCGGCCCGTGGTGGCGACGGCGCACCGGGGCCGTGCCGACGGACATGAACGCCGCCGCCTGGCCCTGGGCCCGGCTGTCCCAACAGCTCCGCAACCGCCGCGGCCTCCACGAGCACGACGTCCTGCTCGCCGGCCTGGTCGTGCACACCCAACTGGACCTGGCGCTGCTCGACGGTGCCTCCTGGGTCGCCCGCGACTACCTGAGCCTCCTGGTCGAGCAACTGTGGCCGCCCTGGCCCGGCCTGCTCGCCGAACTCGGTGCCGCCGTGGGCGCGGCGGTGCTGAGCCACCGCACCTGAACACGCTCGGGTCACCGACGCCGGTCACGTCCGGGCGGCACGGCGGGAGGTGCGCGCCGGGCCGGCCCCATCGCCTGCCGCAGCAGCACGTCACCGATCAGAGAGAGCTTCGATGACCAGCGCAGCGCCACCTCCGTCGTCGGCGTCCACCAGCAGGGCCCGCCGTTCGACGGTGCGGGTGGGTGTCGGCACCGTTCTGCTGGTCGCAGCCGTCGCTGTGGGGGCCCTCGCCGTGCGGGTGGCCTACGTCGCCGGCCCGGCCGTGGCGGACCCGTCGGCCCCGCTGGGTCACCTGCTCCGGCAGTTGATCGGGTTGTTCATCGAGGCGTCAGTCCTGACCGGAGGTCCGACCTGACCCGCCAACCGTGACCCCGTTTCCCTCTCCCGTTCCGTCCTGTGTAGCCCCATGGAGCGCCACGCATGCCTGTTCCCGTTCTCCGTCCACCCGCACCGGGCACCGGTGTGGTGGCGCGGTCTTCCGCCATGGACTACCACCGGATGGCCCGGCCGTGGGTCACCGCGTGGTGGCGTCCACCACTGGCCGTCGCGGTGGCGCTGGCCCTGGTCGTGACCACCATGGGGGTCACTGCCGTCGTGGGCCGGTCGTTGCCGTCGCTTCCGGTGTTGGGTGGGAACACCGCGTTGGCGTGGTCGTTCGCCGGGATCGCCGCCGCGCTGCCGCTGGTCCTGCTGACGGTCCGCTGGGTCGAACGCCGGCCCGCCGGCACGGTCAGCAGCGTCGCTGGTCGCCTCCGCTGGCGGTGGCTGGCCGTCTGCCTGGCCGCCGCCGCGCCCATCGCCGCGCTGTCCCTCCTCGTCGGGGTCGTCGGGGTCACGACCTCGGCCTCCGCACCACCGTCGGATGCGGGGCCGCCGTGGGTGGGCATCGGCCCCTACCTGGGCACCCTCGCCGTCGTCGGGGCGCTCATGGTCGGGCAGGTCGGCACCGAGGAGTACCTCAGCCGGGGCGTCCTCATGCAGAGCGTCGGCTGGTTCTGCCGCTCACCGTGGCCCGGCATCACCGTCCAGGCCGCCCTGTTCGCCGCGCTCCACGGTGCCGGCACCACGGCAGGATTGGCGGCGACCTTCACGATCGGCGTCGCGCTCGGCTGGCTCACCGTCCGCACCGGCGGGCTCGAAGCCGGCATCGCCTTCCACCTCGCCTACAACGGCACCATCCTGCCCGTCGCCGCCGCCGTCAGCGGCAACGACCCGGCCGCGAACCTGGCCGGTGCGCCCTGGCAGCTCGCCGCCGCCCAGGCCATCGGCGTCCTCGCCTACGCCTCCGTGACCCGCGTCCTGGCCGCCGTCGCACCCGCCGCCCTGTTCCCGCCCCACCCCACCGCCTAGCCCGTCCCGCCCCACCCTCCCGCGCGGAAGAGAGAGCCCATGTCCCCCATCCCACCCGACACCATCTCCGCGACCCTGGCACGCGGCCGACTCGGCATCCCCGCCGTCGTGTTCTTCGTGATCGCCGCCGCCGCGCCGCTGACCGTCGTCGCCGGAGGCGCGACCACCGGGTACGCCGTCACCGGCGTCACCGGCATCCCGGTGGCGTACCTCGTGGTCGCCGCCGTGCTCGCGCTGTTTACGGTCGGCTACGTGGCGATGTCCCGACACATCGTCAACGCCGGAGCGTTCTACACCTACGTCACCCGGGGACTCGGCCGCCCGGCCGGCGTCGCCGCAGCAGCCGTCGCGCTGCTGGCGTACAACGCCATGCAGATCGGCCTGTACGGCGGCTTCGGCGCGGTCCTCGCCCAGGCCCTCCACGACCGATACGGATGGGCCGTCACCTGGTGGCTGTGCGCCCTGGCCGCCTGGGCGGCGGTAGCGGTCCTCGGGGTGCTCCGCATCGACCTCAACGGCAAAGTCCTCGCCGTCATGCTGATCGCCGAATGCGCGGTGGTGGTCGTCTTCGACGCCGTCATGGTCACCCACCCCGCCGCCGGGACCGTCACCGTCGACACCCTCGCCCCGACGCACGTCCTCACCGCCGGCATCGGCGCGGCGCTGGTCACCGCGATCACCGGGTTCGTCGGCTTCGAGGGCACCGTGGTGTTCTCCGAGGAGACGAAGGACCCGCGCCGCACCGTCGCCCGCGCCACCTACCTCGCCGTCACGGTCACCGGCCTGCTCTACGGCCTGTCCGCCTGGGCGATGTCCGTCGCCACCGGCCCCGACCGGATCGTCGACGCCGCCCGCACCGACGGCACCGACCTCATCTTCCACCTGGTCTCCCCGCACCTCGGCGCGAGCGTCGTGACCATCGGCCGGGTCCTCTTCATCACCAGCCTGTTCGCCGCGCTGCTCAGCTTCCACCACACCGTGGCCCGGTACCTGTTCGCCCTCGGCCGGGAACGAGTCGCCCCCGCCCCGTTCGGCCGCACCAGCCGGCGCACGGGTGCGCCGAAGGTCGGCTCGATGACCCAGAGCGGCCTCGCGCTCGCCGTCGGAGTCGGCTACGCGGCAGCCGACGCCGACCCGATCGTGCACCTGTTCTTCTGGGTCACCGTCACCGGCGGACTCGGCGTCCTGATCCTGATGACCGCCACCTCCGCCGCCGTCGTCGGCTACTTCACCCGAACCACCCACCACGAAGGCCACTGGCGGGCCACGGTCGCCCCGCTGACCGCCACGCTGGCGCTGGGCGCGATCCTCACCGTCACCATCCGCGAGTTCGACACCCTACTCGGCGTCGACCCACACTCCCCGCTGCGCTGGCTCTTCCCCGCCGCCTACGCCACCGCCGCGCTCCTCGGCACGGTCTGGGCACTGACCCTACGCACCACCAACCCGCCCGTCTACGCCGCCATCGGCCTCGGCGCGGACAGCCACACCCTGCCCGCGCGCACCCCCGACACCGCCCACCAACCGGCCTGACCCCCACCGGAGCGACCATGACCAACACCAGCACCGTCACCGTACGCCGAGCGACCACCAAGGACGCCGGGCCGCTGATCGCCGTCCTCGCCGAGGCGTTCCACGACGGACCCGTCGCCGACTGGCTGATCCCCGACCCCGCCGACCGCCGCCTGGTCTACTACCGCTACTTCAGCGAGATGTTCCACCACGGCCTGGCGCACGGACACGTCGACACCACCGCCGACCTGTCCGCCGTGGCCATCTGGTACCCCCGGCTCGACCCACCCCAGGGCCACACCCGGGAACGCCAGGAAGCCCTGGAACACGCCACCGGCCCCTACGCGCCGAAGTTCACCCTGATGGAAGCCATGTTCGACGCCTTCCACCCCGACGAGCCACACCACTACCTCGCGTACGTCGCCGTCGACCCGGAACAGCAGAACCGGGGCATCGGCGCGGCCCTGCTCCACCACCACCACCGGCATCTCGACAAACTGGGCCTGCCGGCATACCTGGAGGCCAGCAACACCCGCAACCGGCAGCTCTACCGCCGGCTCGGCTACACCGCCGGCCCACCACTGATCCTGCCCACCGACGGCCTACCGATCTGGCGCATGTGGCGCGGCCGACAAACCCCCACCGGCCGGTCACCGTTCCCACCCGCCCCGCAGCCCCGCCGGTCGACCCGGTGAACCCGATGGCCGAGATCCGGCACGCGCAACCCGGCGACGTACCCACGATCACCGCCCTACTCGTCGAGGCCATCACCGACGACCCCGTCGCCGAATGGCTGGTGCCCGACCCCGCCGAGCGGCAGACCGTCTTCCACGGCCTGCTGGCCATGGAGATCGACCACGCCATCGAGTGGGGCCACGTCGACGTCCCCCTCGACCTGACCGCAGTCGCGGTATGGCACCGCCACCCCCTCCCCGACACCGCCGTGCTCACCGACCACCACCTGGACGTCTTCGCCGGCCGCGCGCTGCCCCGCTTCCGGCAGCTCCACACACTCGTCCGCAGCTACCGATCCGACGCACCGCACCACTGGCTGTCCCGGCTCCACGTCACCCCCACCCGACGGGGACAGGGCATCGGCGGACACCTGCTCGACCGGCACCACCACCGTGTCGACCGGCTCGGCGACCCCTACGACACGGTCGTGACGACGGAGGCGACCCGGGACTTCCTGCGCGGCCACGGCTACCGCGCCGGCCTGCCGCTGCACCTGCCCAGCGGGCCCCGGCTCTGGCCCCTGCACCGCACCGGCCACAGCCACCCGGCCACCGACAAAACGACCGCAGCAGGGCCATCCACCTGACCGCCCGGCCCCGGGGCCGTCTCCGCGCGGCGACGGCCCCGGCACGTTCGCCCGGCGTCCGGGCCTCGCCTACAGGGTCACCGCCGACAGGTCCTCCGTCACCCTCGTCATCGACGCGCGCACCGGTGACCTGCTCGCCGCCCACGAGCTGGTGACCGGGCGACGATCCGGTCTCTTCTCGTACCTCCTGGTGGCACAGCGCCGACATCGCCCCGTTCGGCGACCCGGGCACCACCCCGGCACCGTTGACGCCGCAGTCCGGCGTCAACCGGGCGGCAGCGCGGGTTCGACCATCGCCGCGACGAGCGCGGCCACCGGTACGGTCGCGAAACCGACCCGGGCGTCGCTGGCCCCGTACGGCAGCCAGAGCAGGCCGGCGTGCACGAGCGCGCCGCAGGAGTAGACGACGTTCGGCACGTACCCGTCGCGCTCGGTCTCGTCGGGGGCCAGCAGCGCGCCGGGCAGTTCGGCGACGACCCGCTCCGGGCGGTGCAGGTCGAGCAGGAGCGCGCCGATGGCGTACCGGCGCATCGGGCCGACACCGTGGGTGAGCACGAGCCATCCCGCGTCCGTCTCGACGGGTGAACCGCAGTTGCCGACCTGGATCAGCTCCCAGCCCCGGCGGGGGGCGTGCAGTGCTACCGGCCGCTGCCACCGGTTGTCGCCGTCCAGGCTGGTCAGGCCGATGGTCTCCCCGTCGGCACGGCACAGCGCGAGGTGCCGGCCGCCGACCGTACGGGGAAACAGCGCGACCCCCTTGTTGCGGACGCCCGGACCACGCATCGGGGTGATCTCGAAGCGTCGCAGGTCGGTGCTGCTCAGGGCCCGGGTGGCGATGCGTTGCCCGTCGTACGCGGTGTAGGTGGCCCGGTACACCGGTCCCGACTCGTCGACGAACCTGACGAACCGGGCGTCCTCCATCCCGTTCCGCTCGTCCGGGGTGGCCGGCCAGAGCACCCGTTGCGGCAGTCCGCTGTCGGCGGGGAACTCGACGGCGTAGCTGGCCGAACCGGCCCGTCTCAGGTGGGCGACGGTGGCCGGGGCGGTGCTCCGGGACAGCAGGTCGGCCGGCAGGTCGGCGATGACCCGGTCGAGCACTGCCTCGTCGTAGCGGGCGGGCAGGGCGTCCAGCACGGTGGCGGACACCTCGTCGTCGCAGTCGATCTCGGCGAGCCCGGCGGCGAGCAGATCGCGGCGGTGCCGCAGCGGAACCCGCCGGCCCACTGTCAGCGGGCCGGGCCGGGCGTCGACGGTCAACTGGTCGCCGGGCCCGAGCACGGCGTCGGCGAACCCGATCGACGACAGGTGCCCCTCGCCGATCTGGCGCAGGCTGATCGCGACCCGGAGCTGACCCGCCGCCAGCCCGCCCTGGTCGGGGTGGACCACCATGGACGGGTTGCACAACGCGGCGGACTCCACCGCGTACTCGTGGCTGAAGTAGGCGCCGACCAGCAGGCGGGTCGCCGGGTCCAGGTCCCGGGACCGGGAGGCCCGGTGCCGGACCAGGTCGTGGTGGTGGTGGAAGGTGCGATCCAGGTCCCGGTGCCGGTCGCCGAAACGGTGCCGGGCGTCCCGCAGCAGCCGGTCGGTCTCCTCGGCGTCGAGTCGGCAGATCCGGTCGATGAGCGCCTGCGCCCGGGTGCGGGCCACGGCCGCGTCCTCGCCGGGGACGAAGAGCCTGACGACGACCCGGCCCGGGTCGGGGCGCAGGGTGAGGTCCCGCCGGACGACCGGGGGTCCGGTCACGACCACCGCCGGGCGTGCTGCAGGGTGGAGATGAGCGCGAGGGTCGACTCGGCACCCTGGTTGAGGTTGGGTCCGTGCCGGGTCAACCCGTCGTAGCCACCGCCGGTGGCCGGGTCCCACATCGGGGTGCCGACGTCGTTGTCACCGAGGAACCACCCGACGGCCTGCCGCACACCGGTCTCCCAGCCGGCGTCACCGGTGACGGTGGCGGCGGTGGCACAGGCGTCGGCGAAGGCGGCCACCTCGAGCGGCTGCTGGTCGTGGCGCAGCCGCACCGCGCCACGTTCCCAACCCCCGGCCGGCACGACAGACAGCCGCCCGTCGCGCAGTTGGACGTCGCGCAGCCAGGCCAGCATCCGCAGGCCGTTGTCGAGCAGCGGTCCGTCGTGCCGTAGCTGGCTGGCCGCGATCACGACCTCGGCGAGAGCCGCACTGGCGTAGCTCAGCCGCGGCTGCGGCCAGGGCCAGCCCGGATCGGCCGGCGGAGCACCGATCGAGGTGGCCGCGTCGGACAGCAGCGCGGCGGCGACCGCGTGGCTGGGGTGACGGCGCAGCACCTCGACGGCACCGAGCGCGGCGAAGGCCATGGCGTGCGGGGCCGGGCTGCGACGCACGGCTCCCGTGCTGAAGGCGACCAGCGCCTCCTCCCGGATCCAGGGTGCCGGGCTGCGGGCCACCGCGGTGCCCAGCCCCCACAGCGCCCGTCCCCACCAGTCGCCGAGGCCGGGCTGGTCGGCCCAGTGCCGGTCGAGGCCGAGCCGGTTGTGGAAGGCGCCCCGGGAGTTCTGCGCGTGGGTCAGGAAGGCGAGGTAACACTCCGCGAGCCGGAGCACCGCGCCGGTCGGCTCCGGCTCACGGCTGGTGACGACGAGGCCGCGGGCGACGTCGTCGGTGCAGTAGCCGTGCCGCCGCCGCACGATGGCGTGCCGGGCGTGTTCGAACAGCCCGGTGTCGTCGCTCAACCGGGCGAGGTGGGCGAAGCTCGGTGCGGGCGTGGCCGCTCGGTGGGCGGCGGACGGGCTGCCGGCCGGTGGACCGGCCCGGCCGACGGTCGCGGTCACGCCGACACCCCGCTGACCACGGGCGGCCCGGTGGCGGTGAGCCGGTCGGCGAGGGCCGCGTACCGGGCCGCCACCGCCGGCCAGCGCAGCTCGGCGGCCACCGGTCGACGCCGGCCGGCGAGTCGGGCCGCCAGGCCCGACTCCGTCAGGATGCGCCGGACCGCCGTCGCCAGGGCCGTCGGGTCCGCATAGGGTACGACAAGACCGGGCCCGCCGGTGAGCAGCTCCACGGCGTGCGGGAACGGGGTGGCCACGACGGGAATCCCGGCGGCCACCGCCTCGACGAGCACGCCGGAGGTGACCTGCTCGCGGGAGTCGTACGGGAGCAGGACCACGTCGGCGGAGCGGATCAGCGCGCCGAGCGTGGCCGAGTCGTGGTAGACCGCCTGGTAGTCCACGGTGTGCGCGACACCCAGTTGCGCGCCGAGTTGGTGCAGGCCCGCCCGGTAACGCTCGCCCTGCTGCTCGATCACCTTGGGGTGGGTGCGGCCCGCGACGGTGAAGGTGGGGGTCGGTTCCAGGTCCTGCAACCGGGCCAGCGCCCGCAACGACCACTCGATGCCCTTGCCGGGGCCGAGCAACCCCCAGGTGAGCAGGTGCGGGCGGGTGCGGCGCGGGCCGGACCCGCCGACCGGGTCGGCGGTGCCGTGCGGGATGACGGTGACCCTGGTCGGGTCCACGGCGTAACCGACGAGCAGCCGGTCCCGGGCGGTGTCGGTCATCGTGACGACCGCCGCCGCCTCGGCGACGATCTGCTCCAGCAGGGACCTCTGCCGGGGGGTGGGCTGACGCAACACGGTGTGCAGGACCACGATGCTCGGCACGTCGAGCCGGCGCAGCAGCGGCAGGAGGTCCCGGCCGTCGACGCCCGGATAGATGCCGTACTCGTGCTGGACGACGGCGATGTCGTAGGTGTTCAGGGCGGCGGCGGCTTCCCGCCAGCCACCCGGGGTCCGCGCCGACCAGGTGTGCACCACGCCGGGCGGGGTGGCCCCCTGGTCGTCGGTGCCGTCGGTGACCCGGACGACGCCGGGTGCGCCGCCCCCGGTCAGGTGCGCGGCCAGCGCGGCGTTGAAGGTGGCCAGGCCGCACCGGGTCGGTGGGTGGGTGCTGAGGAAGCCGTAGCGGAGCATGGGTCGGGACCTTCCGATTGTCGGCCACTGCCCGGGGTGACGGGCGCGACGCGGGCCGGTGGGTGTCGCCGGGGAA
Organism: Micromonospora sp. DSM 43699; assembly: GCF_055517075.1. NCBI lineage: Bacteria > Bacillati > Actinomycetota > Actinomycetes > Micromonosporales > Micromonosporaceae > Micromonospora > Micromonospora sp. DSM 43699. Next base: position 96,908 of record NZ_JBTMMT010000016.1, on the reverse strand, counting down.
AAAGGTGGGCCGGGCACGGGATCGGCCGGGCGGCGGACGTCGGCCGGTCAGCGCCTTCCGCGCCGGGGCGAGCCGATGAGCTGTTCGTAGACGGCCAGGTAGTCGGTGACCATCCGGTCCGCGCCGAAGCGCAGCCGGGCCCGTTCCCGGCAGCCGGCCCGGTCGATTCGCCCGATCCCGGCGACTGCGGCGGCGGCCTGCGCGACGGTGTGCACGAGCGACCCGGTGACCCCCTCGTCGACGACCTCCGGCATCGATCCCCGCGCGAACGCCACGACGGGTGTGCCGCACGCCATCGACTCCACCACCGACAGTCCGAACGGCTCGTCGAAGGCGATCGGGTGGAGCAGGGCGGCGCTGACGCCGAGGATCTCCGCGCGGCGGCGGGGGCCCACCGAGCCGAGGAAGACGACCTGTTCGCCGTCGATGTGCGGGGCCACCTGTTCGGCGAAGTACCGCTCGTCCTGCACGATGCCGCAGATGGTCAGGGGCCGGCCGGCCAGCCGGGCGATCTCGATGGCGGTGTGGGTGCCCTTGTCCGGGTGGATCCGGCCGAAGACGACCAGCCCCGGGCCGGCCTGCGGGCTGAACGGCAGCGCGGTGAGGTCCACCCCGTGGTGCACGGTCGCGACGTAGTCGAGCCCGGCGGCCCGGTCCGCGTCGGAGATCGACACGTACGACGAGCGGGCCCGGGCGTACGCGGGCAGGATGCCGGCGCCGGAGAAACCGTGGACTGTGGTGAGCAGCGGTGCGCGGCAGTGCTCGGCGAAGGCGAGCGGCAACCAGTCGAGGTGGCTGTGCACCAGGTCGAACTCCGCCGCGCGGGCGAACGCGTGGGAGACGTGCATCGCCTCCCAGACCCGTCCGTCCATCGACGGGTCGTCGGCGTACCCGCGGGGGCACACCCCGTCGAGAGCGGCGGAGGTGACCGAGTCCAGCGTCGCGAAGAGGGTCACGTCCACGCCGCGGGTGGTCAGGCCCTCGGCGAGCAGGCCGGTCACCTGCTCCCAGGGGCCGTAGTGGTGCGGCGGGGTCCGCCAGGCGACCGGCCCGAGCAGGGCCAGTCTCACGGGGACGGCGCGTCGGCGAGCGCGGCCGGATCGAGTCGCAGGGTCGCGAGGAGACCGACGTGCTTGGCCGGGTCGACCCACTCCGGTAGTTCCCGTTCGACCCAGGTGGCTCTGGCCGGCTGGCCCCGCTCCCGTAGGGCTTCGACGATCCGGTGCCTGGCGATCCTCATCGGGTGCTCCCTCATGAAGCCGTGGGGGTGTTCGTGGACCCTTCGGCGTGCGGAAGGGGGCGTGACGGCCGTCCTCGCTGGTACGGGTGTCACGTCGGCCGGCCGGGCGGGGGCGGGGTGACAGGTCCGCGTGACGACGGTGCCGGCCGCCGGGCGGCCGGAACGCGGAGGACGTCGTCGCGGTGATCATCATGGATCAGGCCCGTCAGGCCGGCTACGGCGAACTGGCGGGGCCACCGGGGACCCGAGCGACAACGCCACCGTACGCCTCATCCGGCAGGAAGACACCATGGTGGCCGGCGAACCACCGCCCCGGGTGACCCGACAGGTGCCTGGACACTCCGTCCGTGTCAGGCGGAGGCGGCCGGTTCGGCGGATCCGGTCGTCGCGCCGTCACCCGATCCGGGTGACGGGGTGGCGGTGGGTCGGGCGTCGCCCCCCGCCTCCAACCGGCGGACGTCCCGACTGGCCAGCATGCCCAGCACGGCCAGCGCGACCGCCGCCGCGAGGATCAGCAGCGTGTCGCGGGTGCCGATCGCCGCAGCGACCGGCCCGACCGTCACCTGGCCCAGCGGGATGGCCACGAACGAACCCAACATGTCGTACGAGTAGACCCGGGCCAGCCGGTCGGCCGGGATGTGCTGCGCGATCGACGTCTCCCAGGCCACCGAGAACTGCTCCACGGCGATCCCGACCGTCACCCCGGCCGCCACCAGCACCCCGATGGTCGGTTTCAGGGCCAGCCCCAGCAGGAGCGCCGACTCGGCGAACATGCAGGCCACCCCGAGCAGCAGCAGTCGGCGTACCCGGATGCGCAGCGCGACGACGCCGCCGACGACCATCCCGACGGTCTGCGCCGCCAGCACCAGGCCCCAGCCGCTGCGGCCGATCGTGCCGTCGGCGACGGCCGGACCGAGCACGTTCACCCCACCGGCGAGCGTCCCGTTGAGCACCATGAAGCCGAGCACCACCACCCAGACCCAGGTCCGCGCGACGAACTCGGACCACCCCTCCCGCAGATCGGCGACGATGCCCATCCGGGCGGCGCCGGCCCGCGCGGCGGGGACCCGGACCCCGGTGAAGGCCACCGCCGCGACGGCGAAGGTGAACGCGTCGACGGCGAGACCCCAGCCGGGCCCGACCGCGGCGACCAGCAGGCCACCGAGCGCCGCGCCGCCGATCATGCCGGTGTTCATGCCGAGCCGGAGGATCGCGTTCGCGGGCTGGATCAGCTCCGCCGGCACGGTCTGCGGTGTCACGGCGGCCGATGCGGGTTGGGCCAGTGCGCTCACCACCCCGTTGGCCGCACCGAGCGCCAGCAGCAGAGGGATCGTCGCCGTGCCGGTGAGGACCAGGGTGGCCACCGTGGCCTGGGTCAGCGCACCGAGCAGGTTGGAGCCGACCAGCACCAGCCGACGCGGGACCCGGTCGGCCAGCACGCCGCCGAAGAGCACGAACAGCACGTTCATCAGCGATCGCGCGCCGACGACCAGACCCAGGTCCCGCACCGACCCGGTCAGGTCGAGCACGGCGAAGGCCAGCGCGACCGGGGCGACCGCGTTGCCCACCATGTTGACCAGCCGGCCGGCGGCCAGGTATCGGAAGGCGGCGTACCGCAGCGGGGCGAACATGATCTCCCTCTGGAGCAGACGCGTGACCGACCCGCGCACCCTAACCAACAACGTCGGCCGGCGGGGTACGGCGGATCGATCTGTCGATGGCGGAGGCTGGGCCGGCCGACGTCGAGAGGTCTCACAGCGGCATTGACCTGCGTGGCTTCACCGCGTCGAGATCAACTTGTCACGCCCGTGACACGATCCGGCTCGACAGTGGGTCATCGTCGCCCACCCCTCAAGGAGCGTCATGGCCCCCACCCCACCGACCGACGCCGAGCTGGACGTCCTCATCCGCGCCCGGCTCGCGTCGCTCGGCATCGATCTCGACCAGCTCCCGCCCGGCACCACCGCCGACCCGCAGACCGGCTCCCCCGGCCGGGACTCCGTCCTGGCCTCGCTGCGCTCCTTCGTCCGCAGCACGGTGGGCACGCTCGCCGCCTACCAGCTGCCCGCCCCTGCCGGCACCGACCCGGCCGTGGCGAAGGCGTTGTCCCAGCAGCCCGCGCCGATGCTCTACCCCTCGATCAGCACGGAATGGCGGAAGTGATGAGCACAGCACCTGCCGACCGCGGCGTCGACCGTCGCGCCTTCCTCGCCCGGACCGCCGCGCTGGCCACCGCCTCGGCCGTCGGCGGCGTCGTCGGGCTGCCCGCCGTGGCCTCGGCGGCCGGCAGCACCCGAACATCGGCCGTTCCGGTTGGTCGCTACAATCCCGCGCTGGCCGTGCCGAACGCCTACGTCAAGCCGCGTCCGGAGGCGGTGGCCGACCCGACCGAGCTGACCGTCGCCGAGGCGGCCTGGCTGATCCGGGCAGGCAAGCTCACCCCCGAGAAGCTGGTCGAGGCGTACCTGGCCCGGATCTCCACGTACGAGCCGACCTACCAGGCGTTCAACCTGGTGCTCGCCGACCAGGCGGTCAAGGCGGCCCGGGCGATGGCGAAGAAGCCACACCGGGGCGCGTTGCACGGCATCCCGCTGGCCATCAAGGACAACTACTACACCGCCGGGGTGCCGACCACCGCCAGCTCGTACCTGTTCGCCGACTTCCGGCCACCGTACGACGCCACGGCGGTGACCCGGCTGGTCACCGGCGGCGGGGCGATCGTGCTGGGCAAGACCCAGATGGGCCCGCTGGCCACCACCCGGGCCACCACCCCCGCCGGGGTGGTCACCACGGTCAACGCCTGGACCCCCGCCGACCCGCGCACCGACCCGGGCGGGTCGTCCACCGGCACCGCCACCGCCGTGGCGGCACGGCTCGCCGCGTCCGGCACCGGCACCCAGACCGGTGGCTCGATCACCGCGCCGTCCAACGCGCAGAACCTCACCGGGCTCAAGCCGACGATGGGCCGGGTGTCGCTGCACGGGATCATCCCGCTCAGCTACACCCGCGACCACCCCGGCCCACTGGCCCGCGACGCCAAGGACGCGGCCATCATGCTCACCGCGATGGCCGGCGAGGACCCGGCCGACCCGCGCAGCCAGGGTCTGCCCGAGGTGCCGAAGCTGATCGACGCGGCCACCCCGACCTACCAGGGCGGCAAGCTCAAGCTGCGGTGGAAGACCCGGATCGGGGTGTTGCCCGGCTTCACCGCCGGCACCTCGGAGACCGCGCTGGCCCGGCAGGCGTACCTGGCGAAGCTCGCCGCGATCACCGGCGCGACGGTGGTCGACGTGCCGCTGCCCGACGAGTGGGACCTGCTCACCGGCAGCGCTTTCAACAACGTACGGCTGCCGGAGCGCACCGAGCCCTTCATGCCCTACCTGCGTACCGACCTGCGTGGCTTCGGGGTGTCGGTGACCGGCTGGTTGCAGGGCGCGCTGCTGGGCAGCGGTGAGTTCATCACCGGCCAGCGGGCCAAGCTGCTGTTGATGGAACGGGTGCTCGACCAGCTCTTCGCCGGCTGCGACGTGGTGGTGCAGACCGGCCCGGTGCCGTTCGACATCCTCGGCCTGCCCGAGATCGGCTTCCCGATCGGGTTCACCGGCGCGGGCCTGCCGATCGGCACCATCCTCGGCGGCCTGCCGTACGGCGAGGACCGGCTGTTGTCGGTGGTCGCCGCCTACCAGGCGGTCACCGACTGGCACCTGCGGCGACCGGCCAACCCACCGGCCGCACCGTCGGTGGTGGGGCGCAGCGCGGCCCCCGCCGGCCTGCGGCTCTCCGCCGACGAGGTAGCCCAGCTCAGCCAGTGACCGTCAGGTCGTCCGCCCGCCGGCTCACCGGCGGGCGGACGGCACCCGGCGGCGGACCACAGCCGGCGGGCGGACGTGCCGCCACCAGCGCATCCCGCCCGGCCGGATCGCCGGCAGCGGCACCCGGCGGGCCAGGTCGACCGATGGCGACCGATCTCAGCCGATCGTGGTCAGCTTCGGCAGCACCTCGTCGGCGACCCGCCGGGTGAACTCCACCGGGTGCCGGTCCGGGGTGACCTGCACCTCGGTCACCCCGAGCGCGGCATACGCGGCCACCTCGGCAAGGAATCCGTCCACGTCGGCCAGCGGCGGTCGCATCACGATCACCGTCTTGTCGATGGCGTCGTAGTCGCGGCCCTCGGCGGCGCAGTGCCCGCGCAGCACGTCGAGCTTGTGCGCCACCTCGGCGGGGCTGCTGCCGAACAGGTTGCAGGCGTCGGCGTACCTGGCCACCAGCAGCAGGGTCTTCTTCTCGCCGCTGCCGCCGATCATGATGGGCGGGTGGGGCCGTCGCAGCGGCTGCGGCGAGTTGAGCGTCTCGGCCAGCCGGTAGTGCCGACCCTCGAACGGCCCGTTGTCGTCGCTCCACATCTGCTTGCAGATCCGCAGCGTCTCCTCCAGCCGTTCGAACCGCTCGGCCACCGGCACCACCGGCACCCCGAGGCCGTGCTGCTCGCGCTCGTACCAGGACGCGCCGATGCCGAGCCGGGCCCGGCCGCCGGAGAGCACGTCCAGGGTGGTCACGATCTTGGCGAGCAGCCCCGGGTAGCGGTACATCACGCCGGTGACCAGCACACCGAGCGTCATCCGCGAGGTCCGCGCCGCGACGAAACCCAGCGTCGTGTACGCCTCCAGCATCGGCTCCTCGGCCGGGGCCATCGCCTCCATCTGGAAGTAGTGGTCCATCACGGTGAACGACGCGACCCCTGCCTCTTCCGCGATCGTCGCGGTCTCGATCAGGGTCGGTGCGATCGCCGCCGGATCGGCCGGGGTCGAGTAGTTCCAGTAGTGCAGTCCGAGTCTCATGCCTCGCCCACCTCCGCACCGATCCTAGTGGCGTACGGGGCCGTCCGCCCCGGCTGCCGTCGGCGACGCGTCACCGTCCAGCACCGCGTGGGTCAGGGCGGCCAACCCCGCCTCCCAGCGCTCGTCGGGCCAGTCCCGCAGGTGTTCCACCAGGTCGCTGCGGACGGCCGCCAACAGAGCGTGGGCCAGGTAGTCCGCCGACTCGGGGCCGCGCGCCTCGGTGACCAGAGCAACCAGCAGGACGTGCCACTGCTCGTACGACCCGGTGGTCAGCGCCGCCCGCAACTGGTCGCCGCGCTGCGCGTACAGGGCCCGGAGCAGCCCCATCCGGTCGCCGAAGCGGCGGAACAGCGTGCCCTTGCCCACTCCGGCGGCGGCGGCGATGTCGTCCATCGAGACCTGGTCGGGGTCGGTCGCGGCATCGAACAACCGACCTGCGGCGGCCAGTACGGCCGCCTGATTTCGTGCCGCGTCGGCGGCTTCGTCGATCCGGCCGACATCGCCGAGGTGGCGGTCCGCGCCCTCACCGACCCGACGTCACACGACACCGAGCACCTCGTCACCGGCCCCGAACGCCTGAGCTACGCCGACGTCGCCGCCGTCCTCACCGACACCGGCGGCCGACCGGTCCGGCACCGGGCCGTCAGCGCGGCAGAACTCACGGCGTACCACGAGGTCAACGGCCTGCCGCCCGACTTCGCCCGGTTCCTCGCGAGCCTGGACACGGCGATCGCGGCCGGCGCGGAGGACCGGACCACAAGCACCGTCGCGGACGTGACCGGCCGCCCACCCCGGTCGTTCCGGGACTTCTGCCGGGACCGGCTGCCCGGCGGCCCCCACCCCACCCCCGACCGCACCACCTCACCGACCTGACGGGTCCACAGTGTCCGGGCGTCCCACGGCGCGTCTGGCGCGGTTCCCCGCCCCGGGGAACGGGCCGGTCAGGGCGTCAGGAAACCCTCGGCCCGCAGCCACGCCTCACACGCGTCGGTCCAGGTCGCCGTGTGCGGGTCGTGGGCGATGAAGGGGTGGCTCCGGCCCCCGTACGCGACGCCGTCGGCCAGCCCGATGCCGTGGCCGCCGCGCGGGTAGATGTGCAGTTCGACAGGTACCCCGGCGGCCACGAGCACCCGGGCCCACTCCAGGGCGTTGGGGACCCCCGGCGGGTCCTGGGCGGCCGCCCACACGAACGTCGGGCACACCGTCGAGTCCACCTGCCTGGCCGGTGACAGCTCGTCCTTGATCGGGATCAGCTCGCCCAGCAGCCCCTCGACCGCCGGCGGGGGAAGCAGATCCAGGTCGGCCAGGGCGTACGCCAGGATCGCGAAGTCCGGGCGCGGCGGGTCGACGACGCCGGTCTCGATCGACAGCACCGTGCCGGTCATCAGCAGCCCGGCCAACTGCCCGCCGGCGCTGGAGCCGATGACGCCGACCGGACCGGTGTCGAGCCCGTGGGCGCCGTGTCTGGCATAGGCCAGCGCGGCTCGGGCGTCCTGCAACGGTGCGGGGAACCGGTCGGGCAACAGCCGGTATTCGAGGACGAAGGCGTGCAGCCCGATGCCGGCCAGCCAGCGGGCATAGCCCTCACCCTCGTGCGGGGGAAGCTCCCGGAAGCGGCCGCCGGGGAGGACCAGTACGGCCGGCCGGGGGCCTGTGAAACGGTCGTCGGCCGGATAGACCGTGATCCGCTCGGAGATTGTTGCCTGGGCTGGCGAGATGGCAGTGCCACCTTTCGCTACCACGCCTCCATGCCTGACGATCCGTCCGCCACCGGCACGCGACGCTCCGGCAATGCTAACCGGTGGCACCGACGGCGCGCGGGCGGGCGACCCGGTCGTAGCCCGCCCCGCGCCCGGGTCGGTCAGCCGCGCCGCCACTTCTGGTTGGCCCCGCCGGTGCACTCCCAGATGACCAGCCGGGCACCGTCCGCGCTGTTCGCGCCCTGCACGTCGACACACTTGTTGGCCTGCGGATTGACCAGGTCACCGGCCCCGCTGAGGACGAACTGCTGGGCCGGGTTGCCGCTGCACCTGGCCAGTTGGACGACCGCCCCGTTGGCGGTCGAGCCCCAGGCCACGTCCATGCACAGCCCGAGCGCCCGGACCGTGCCGTCGCCGGCGAAGGTCCAGCGTTGGGCGTCGGTGCCGTTGCAGGTCCACAGTTGCAGGTACTGACCGTCGACGCCGTTGGAGTTGGGCACGTCGATGCACTTGCCGGCGTACCCGACGAGCTGGCCGGCCCCGCCACCGCCGGTGGTGGTCAGCGACAGCCCGTACGCGCCGAGGATCTCGTTGACCGGCTGGTAGACCGTGGTGCCACCGGAGTTGCAGTCGCCACCCGCGCCGGAGGTGACGCCCTGCGCCTGGTTGCCGGAGACGAACGCGCCGCCGGAGTCGCCGGGCTGGGCGCACGCGCTGCTCGCCACCAGGCCGTACACCAGGGAACCGGAGTAGTTGACCGTGACGTCCCGGGCGGTGATCGTGCCGCACCGCCAGCCGGTGGTCCGGCCGGACCGGCAGACCGAACTGCCGACGGCCGCCTCCGCCGAACCGGCCACCGAGGTCGTGCCGCCGTTGTAGGTGTTCACCGTGGGCGTGGCCACCCACGAGGAGTTGGTCTGCACCCAGGCGTAGTCGTTACCCGGGAAGGACGAGCCCCGGAAGGTGCCCTGCGCGACGCCGCTGCCGCTCGTGGTGCTGCCCGCCCCGCCGCAGTGCCCGGCGGTGACGAAGCCACCGGCGACGGCGAAGCCGACCGAGCAGAGCACGTTGTTGTTGATGACGTACTGGTCGCCGCCCCGGATGTCGTAGACCGGGCGGTACGGCTGCGCGACAGCGACCGGACGGGCCGCGTCGGCGGTGCCGGTGGCCTGGGCGAACGCCCGGGCCGGGGCGGTGCCGGCGGCCTGGATCACCACACTGTTGCTCGCCTGGTCCACATACCACGAGTGCACGGCCGGGCCGGCCAGGCCGGCCGCCCGGTCGAGGGTGGTCCTGGCCCGGTCCAGTTCGGCCAGGCTCCGCCGGACCAGTTGCGGGTGGGCGCCGGCACGGCGGACCCGGGCGGCGTCGGCGGCCGTGGTCACCCCGACCACCAGGGTGCTCCCGTCCGCCGCGATCCAGGACCCGCCGTACGCGGTGCCCAGCTCGGCCTGGAGCCGACGCACGGTCGACGGTGCACCGGCCTCGACGACCGTGCGGAGGCGGAGCTGCTCGTCGGTCAGCCCGAGGTCCCGACGCAGCGCAGCCCGCTGCCCGGCGGGGAGTCCGGCGGACGGGTCGACAGCGGCCGGTACGACCGGGGCGGGTGGTGCGCCGATCGGCGCGGCCCCGGCCGGCGCGGCGGCCAGCGTGCCGACAAGCGTCGCGGCCCCGAGAACGGCACCCAGGTGACGGATCATTCTGCACCCTCCAAGGGTTTCGACAGATGTGAGAGCGCTCTCAGGCAACAATCTCTACCAATTGATGCGCATCTGTCAATGCGCCAGCGCCCGGCCGGGCCACCGGTCGACCGCGCGGTCACGAACCCCCTTCGCATTTCCCTTGATCGGCACTAGGCTCTCCGCAGTCCGGAGTGGACGACCACGGAGGTGCCCATGAAGAAGATGACCATCCGTCGTACGCGCGCACTGCGTCTGGTGTCCGGCGCCCGCCGGCTCTGGATCGAGTGGTGCTGGTAACTACCGGCCCGGCGGGCGCCCCCGGGCGCCCGCCCTCCGGAGCCCCGGCCCAGCCATGAGCGGCGAGCCACCGCCGTACGACTGCCACCGCGACCACGGGCCGTACGCCGGAGTGGCCGACCTCCTCGGCCGGATCGCCGCCGACCGCCCCCGGTTGGCCGCCCGGCACCGGGTCGAGTTGCGGGCCATCGCGCCCCGGCTCGACGCGGGCAGGCGCACCGCCGCCGAGGAGCAGCCGATCCGGTTCCATCCCGCCCGGCGCACCGCCGCCCTGGCCTACGGCGCGACCGAGTTCGTGGCGGCCTGGGCGGGCACCCTCCGACGCCCGGTCACGCTCCGGTTCGCGCACGTCGGTGCCGCCGACGAGACCACCCGGGAGCTGCTGGGCTCGCTGGCCGGCCGGCTCGGGGCGTACCCGGTGCGGCTGGAGCTGCGCGACGACGGCCCGGCCCGGCCGGCGGTCGACCCGACCCCGGCGGCCCTGCGCACCGCCCTCGGTGAGAGCCTGGCCGGCGGCTTCTACCACCATGCTGCCCGCACCGCCCGGCACGGACGCACCCTGGTCACCCCGGCCGACGACCTGCCGCACTGGTGGGCGTTCACCACCGGCCTGGCCACCGCCCTGGCGGCGCTGGACCAGGCCACCGAGGCGCTCGACCTCTATCACGAGGCGCGGGCCAGCACCGACGACCCCAAGATCACCATGTCGGCCGCGTACGCCACCGCCATGCTGTACGCCCGGCACCTGCCCGCCGCCGCGCAGGACCCGGCGCGGGCCAGGCACTGGCTGGAGCAGGCGCTCCGGCTCGCCCGCACGGTGGCCGACCACCGGCAGCGGGTGCTGTCGACAGTCTTCTACGAGCAGGGCCTGGCCCTACTGGACAGCCGGGCGGGCGAGCCGGAGCGGGCGCTCCGGCTGATCGACGACGGTCTGGCCCGGCTGACGGCGGTGCTCGCCCCCGGTGAACGTCCCCAGGACCTGGCCCGGCTGCGCCACAACCGGGCCCAGCTCTATCTGGCGTTGGGCGATCCGCAGCGGGCCCTGACCGAGCTCGACACCGTGATCGGCCACGACCCCGACAACTGCGAGTACTACGTGGACAGGGCCGCCCTGCACCGGGCGGCCGGGCGGCACCGGGCCGCGATCCGGGACCACGGTGCCGCGATCCGCCTCGGGCCGCACCTGCCGGAGGCCTACTTCAACCGGGCGGTGCTGCACCAGGAGCGGGGCCGCACCGGGCGGGCCCGCGACGACCTGGAACGGGTGCTCGGCATCGATCCAGGGCACCTCGACGCCCGGATCGCCCTGGTCAACCTGCACCTCGGCCGGGGTGCGCTCGACGTCGCCGAGGCGGGGGCGCGGGCCGGGCTGGCATTGACCCCGGACGAGCCCGTCCTGCTGTGCACCCTCGGGCTGATCCGCTCGGAGCGCGGTGGTCCGGCCGAGGCCGAGGAGCTGTTCAGCCGGGCGTTGGCCGGCGATCCGGAACTGGTCGAGGCGTGGACGAACCGGGCCGCCGTCCGGTTCGACCGGGGCGAGGTGGCCGCCGCCGTGGCCGACCTGGACCGGGCGGTCGCGCTGTCGGCGGCGCCGGTGCCCCGCTACAACCGGGGCACCGCGCTGGTCCGGCTCGGCCGCTGGGACGAGGCCGCCCGGGATTTCACCGACGCGCTCGACGCGCCCGACCTGGACCGGTCACTGCGTCGCGACCTGCGCACCGCACTCGCCCGCTGCCGCCGTCGCACCTCCTGACCGGCCGCACGTGGCCCGGGTGGGCAACGACGTCGGGGGGGGGGGGGGGGGGGGGGGGGGCCGCCCCCCCCCCCCCCACCCCGATGGCCGACCGGTCAGCTGCGCAGGCTCCACTGCTGGTTGGTGCCGCCGTTGCAGGCCCAGAGGATCAACTTGGTGCCGTTGGCCGTACCGGCGGCGTTCGCGTCCAGGCAGAGCCCGGACTGCGCGCCGGTGATCGTGCCGTTGGCGTTGACGTTCCACTGTTGGTTGGTGCCGCCGTTGCAGTCCCAGATCACCACCTTGGTGCCGTTGCTGGTGCCCTGCCCGGAGGCGTCCAGGCACTTGTTGCCATAGACCATCAACTGCCGGCTGGCGGTCTGGGTCCACCGCTGGTTGGTCGCGCCGGTGCAGTCCCAGAGCTGGGCCTGGGTGCCGTTGGTGGTGCTGGAGCCGGTGACCTCGGCACAGCGGCCGGACTGGACCCCGACGAGCTGCACGCCCTGCGCCGGCGGGTTGGTGGTGCCCTGCACCCCGGCGTTGGCGATGACGGTCTGCGCGCCCGAGGGCCAGTTGTTGTTGCTGACCACGGTGTTGTTGTTGACGACGTTGCCCCGGTCACCGTTGGTCACGTTGGTGCTGTTGTTTGTCGACCAGTTGTTGGTGACGGTGAAGTTGCCCATGTTCTCGGCGTACCAGTAGTTGGCGGTGGCCCAGGTGCCGGTGGAGGAGAACACGTTGTTGCGGGCGGTGTAGTAGCGGGAGCCCTCGTCGAAGTAGAGCCCGAACCAGCCGTTGGTGCGCAGGCAGTAGTTCTCGTTGATGGTCCCGCCAGGGTTGGCCGACAGCGTGTAGATGCAGCCGCCGTCGGTCATCTGCTGCATCACGTCGTGCACGTAGTTGCCGATGACCTGGTTGTTGGCCGCGGTGGTCGCCGTCGAGTAGCGCGGCTGGTAGTTGTACAGCCCGCGGTTGGCGTAGTGGTTGCTGCCGCCCGCGTCGTTGGCACCCCAGCCGTAGCCGACCGACAGCCCGGTGTACGGCATGTTGTAGACCTCGTTGTGCGACACCAGCGAGGTGTTGACGTAGGTGGTCAGGATCGAGACCACGCCCCGGTACTCCAGGCCCAGGTCGTGCACCCGGTTGTTGCTGATGGTGATGTTCCGGTTGACCATCCGCTGGTCACTCGGGTGGTGGGCGTCGGCGCGGACACCGCCGACCACGACACCGCCTGCCGAGTTGCGGGCGATCTCGGAACGGGTGACGGTGATGTTGCTGGCTCCCAGGCCGACCCCGCTGGCGTGCGCGTTGGCGTCGTTGCCGATGCCGATGGCGGTCTGCCCCAGGTTGACGAACTGCGAGTCGCTGAAGGTGATGGTGTTGGCGGCGGAGACCTGCACGGCGGCCGGCATCTGGGCCCAGCTCGGCCGGGTGGCCTCGAACAGCGGGCAACCCTCCTGGCAGGAGGTCAGCGCGTCGGCCGGACGGGCCCAGGTGCCGACGATGTGCGCGCCGGTCTGCTGGTCGGCGAAGCCGTTGCTGCTGCTCGGGCCGAGCCAGCTGGTGCCGGTGAAGGTGATCCCGCTGAACGCGATGTGGTGCGCCGGGGCGTCGTAGCTGCCGCCGACGTTCACCAGCGACTGCAACTGCGGCAGCTCCACGCTGACGCTGCTCATGTTCTGCCCGGCCAGCGGGATGTAGTTGAGCTGCCCGCTGCCCGGGTTCAGGTACCACTCCCCCGGGCTGTCCAGGAACTCGTACGCGTTGGCCAGGTAGAACGCCCCGGCCCGGTGCGGCTTGGACAGGGTGTCGAAGCCGAAGGTGTTGTTGTTCCAGGCCGGCTGCTGCATGGTCAGGAAGTTGCCGCTGATGCTCTGCACCGGCGAGTACCTGTCGGTGAACGAGCCGACGCTCTCCACCTCGACCCGGTTCTGGTTGCCCAGGTTGTTGAGGTAGCTCAACGCGCCGTTGCTGAACCGCATGCCGCTGGTGGTGAAGGTGAAGTCGGCCCGGTTGACGGCGGTCCGCGCCCGGGTGGCGACCGCGCCGTTGACGTAGAGCTGCCGGCTGTCGATCCCGGCGGGCACGTTGGCCCGCCAGATGTTCTTTCCGGAGTCGACCAGCGACCAGCCGGTGACCGCCCGGGCCCCGCTGATCACCGGGCGCGCGGACGCGGCGGCCCGCCACGTCACGGTGTAGCCGTTGGTGCCGGAGTCGGCGGCGGTGAGCCGGAACGGCGCGCCGAGCCGGTAGACGCCGTCGGCCAGCTCGACGACGATGTCGCCGGACATCGAGGTGTTGAGGGAGCGGACCGCGTTCTGCGCCTCGGTCAGCGCGCACGGCTGGCTGGCGGAGCAGGCGGTGCCGCTGCCGGAGGGGGACGCGTAGAGCGTGGTGGTGGCGGCGAGGGCGGGGTTGGCCGAGGCGACCACGGCGACCGCGGCGGCGACCGCCGAGGCGGCCAGGCCGGCCAGCGCCTGCCTACGCCCGCTGGGGGATGTCGGGACGGACACGGGTGGGACTCCTATCGTGGTGGGGGGTGGTGGAACCCGGCCGTGGTGGAATCATGCCGCGACCGGGGTGAGCAGACCGGCTGCCCGCAGGGTCGGCCACAGCGCCGCCGGGACGTCGGCGTTCGCGCGGGCCAGGGTCTGCGCCACCTGCGCGTCGCTGCGCAGGCCGACGACCGTCGAGACGACTGCGGGATGTGACCGGACGAAGGCGAGCGCCGCCTGGGGCAGGGTGACGCCGTACGACTGGCAGACGTCGGCGATCCGCCGGGCCCGCTCGATCAGCTCCGGCGGCGCCTGCTGGTAGTTGTAGGTCGCGTCGGCCGGTGGCCGGTCCCGGGACAGCAGGCCGGAGTTGTAGACCCCGGCGATCACCACGCCGACGCCCCGCTCCTCGGCGGCGGGCAGCAGGTCGGCCAGCGCACCCTGTTCCAGCAGGGTGTACCGGCCGGCGCACATCACCACGTCGACGTCGGTCTCCCGGACGAACCGGGTCAGCAGGTGGGACTGGTTCATGCCGGCGCCGATCGCACCCACCACGCCCTGGTCGCGCAGCTCCACCAGGGCGGGCACCGCCTCGGTGGCGGCCTGCTCCCAGTGGTCGTCGGGGTCGTGCAGGTAGACCACGTCCACCCGGTCCAGGCCGGTGCGTTCCAGGCTGGACTCCAGCGAGCGGAGTACCCCGTCACGGGAGAAGTCCCAGGCCCGCCGGTGGTCCGCGGCCACGTCGAAGCCCTCCGGGTCGCGCCGGTGACCGTCCTGCGGCGACGGTACGAGCAGCCGACCCACCTTCGTCGACACCACGTACTCGTCGCGGGGCCGGGTACGCAGGGCCGCGCCGATCCGCCGCTCGGACAGCCCGAGCCCGTAGTGCGGCGCGGTGTCGTAGTAGCGCAGGCCGCCCTCCCACGCGGTGTCGATCGCGGCGGCGAACTCCTCGTCGGTGGTGGCCCGGTAGAGGTTGCCGCCCTGCGCCCCGCCGAACCCCAGCTCGGTGAGGCGTACCGCCGGTCGACGTGGCAACGCGTGTGCTCTCACGACGCCTCCAGCCGGTACGCCCGCCGGGCGGTGTGCCGCCAGATCGCCGCCCGCTCGTCGGGGCCGAGCGGGTCCAACAAGCCCGCCAGGGTGTCGACCCAGCGGTCGTAGGAGCTGGCGAGCAGGCACACCGGCCAGTCGGAGCCGAACATCAACCGGTCCGGACCGAACGCGTCGAGCGCGTGGTCGACGGCCGGTCGGAGGTCGTCAGGGGTCCAGGATGACCGCTGCACCTCGGTGACCAGCCCGGACAGCTTCGCCGTGGTGTTGGTCGAGGCGGCGAGGGCGTGCAGGTCGCGGGCCCAGCCGGCGAGGTCCGGCCCGCCCAGCGCGGGCTTGCCGAGGTGGTCCAGGACGAACCGCACCTCGGGCAGGTCGCGCGCCACCCGGCCGGCCGCACCGAGCTGGTGCTGCCGGACCAGCAGATCGAAGGCGAGCCCGGCGGCGCCCACCGCCGCGATCCCCCGCCGCACGTCGGCCCGGTCGAGGAACGTCGGGTCGGGCTCGTCCTGGACGGAGTACCGGATGCCGACCAGCAGGTCGCCGCCCCGGGCGGCCCGCAGCCGGGCCAACCGGTCGACGACGTCGTCGGCGGTGACGTCCAGCCACCCGACGACCCCCCGCACCAGGGTGTCGTCGGCGGCGGTGCCGAGCAGGTCCACCGTCTCCGCCTCGGTGGAGTTGGCCTGCACCACCACCGACCCGGCGACCCCGGCGGCGCGGGCCACCCGGGCGAGGTCGGCCGGGGTGAAGTCGGCGTCGATCGCCGCCATGGTGGCCGGGTCGATCCAGGGTTGCGGGTGCCGGGACCGGACCCAGAGGTGGTGGTGGGCGTCGACGATGTCGGAGCGTCCGGACGGCGCGGTCATCGGCCCAACCACCCGCCGTCGACGGGCAGCACGATGCCGTTGACGTAGTCCGACGCCGGTGCGGCCAGGAACACCGTCGCGCCGGCCAGGTCGTCGGCGTCTCCCCACCGGCCGGTCGGGATCCGGGCGAGGATGGCCCGGTCGCGCTCCGGGTCGTCGCGCAGCGCCCGGGTGTTGTCGGTGGCGATGTAGCCCGGGGCGATGGCGTTGACGTTGACCCCGTGTGCCGCCCACTCGTTGGCCAGCGCCTTGGTGAGCCCGGTGAGGCCGGACTTCGAGGCGGCGTAGCCGGGAACGGTGATGCCGCCCTGGAAGCTGAGCAGCGACGCGGTGAAGATGATCTTCCCGCGTCCCCGCTCCACCATTCCCCGGCCGATCTCCCGGCTCAGCACGAACTGGCTGGTCAGGTTCACCTCGATGACGTGGTCCCACATCTCGTCGGGGTGCTCCGCCGCCGGGGCGCGGGCGATGGTGCCGCCGTTGTTGACCAGGATGTCGACCGGGCCGAGGTCGTGCAGGTCCCCGACGAGTCGGCGTACCGCGGCGCGGTCGGCCAGGTCGGCGCGCAGGGCGGTGAAGCGGCGGCCCGCCGCGCGTACCCGTTGCTCCACCTCGCTGCCGGTGGCCTCCAGCTGGGCCGACACGCCGACGATGTCGGCGCCGGCGACGGCCAGCGCCTCGGCCATGGCCAGCCCGATGCCCCGGCGGGCACCGGTCACCACTGCGGTCCGGCCGGACAGGTCGAACAGGCCGCTCATCGGTCCGCCTCCCGCAGGTCGAGCAGCACCTTCATCACGCCGCCGCCCTCCAGGGCGGTGAAGGCGGACGCCGCCTCGTCCACCGGCACCACCCGGGAGATGAGCTGCCGGGCCGGGATCGCCCCGGAGGCGACCAGCCGGACCGCCTCCACCATGTCCTCGCGCTGGTAGAGCCGGGCGCCGAGCAGTTCCAGTTCGCGCCAGAAGACCCGGTGCAGGTTCACCGGTCGGGGCTGCGGATGGATCGCCACCATGACCAGCCGGCCCCGGGTGGTCAGCACGTCGACGGCGGTGCCGACACCGGCGGCGGAGCCGGAGACCTCGAAGGCCACGTCAGCCCCCGCACCGTCGGTGCGCTCGTTCACCAAGGCCACCACGTCGGTGTCCTTCGGGTCCACGGCGTCGATGCCGACAGCGGTGGCCACCGACCGGCGGAACGGGTCCGGCTCGACCAGCAGGACCCGCGCGCCACGCTGCCGGGCGACGGTGGCGATGAGCACGCCGACCGGCCCGCCACCGACCACGACGACCTGGTCGGCGTCGGTCACCCGGCCCCGACGTACGTCGTGCACGGCGACCGCGACCGGTTCCACCAGGGCGGCCTCGTCGAGGGGCAGCTCGGCGGGGAGCGGCACCACCAGGTCGGCCGGGACCGTCCAGGAGGACTGCATGGCACCCGGGGAGTCCACGCCGAGGAAGTTCATCGCGTGGCAGATGTGCGAGTCGCCGCGCCGGCAGGCGGCGCACCGGCCGCAGAAGCGGGTGGGCATCACGGTGACCGGCTGACCCACGGCGTGGTCGGTGACGCCCGCGCCGACCTCGGCGACCCGCCCGGACATCTCGTGCCCGATCACCGCCGACGCGCCCACCCGGGCGTCCATGTCGCCGTGGTAGACGTGCAGGTCGGTGCCGCAGATCCCGGTGTAGGCCACCGCGATCCGCAGCTGGCCGGGCCCGGGCGGCTCCGGAGCGCGCCGCTCGACCTCCAGGTGCCGCGCGCTTCGGTAGACCACTGCCTTCATGCGTACTCCCTCGGGGGTCGGAGTCAGTGCCGGACGGCGTTCGGAAGTCCGTCGTGGTGGTGCGCGGAGGCACCGGGCAGCGGGGCGACGTACCGTCCCGGCCCGGCGGGCGCCTGGTCGGGCACCGCCAGCAACCGGCGGCCGGCACGTTCCGGCCGTACGTTGGGGCCCTCGGGGGTCGGCACGTCCGTGCGACGCGGATAGCTCCGGATCTCCTCCTCGGCGAGCGTGACACCCAGCCCCGGTGCGTCGCCGAGGACGAACGCGCCGTCCTCGACGTGCAGGTCCCGGGTGAGCCCGACCGGTGGCTGGAGGTCCTGTAGCTCGCTGACCAGGTGGTTCGGCACCGACGTGGCGGCGTGCAGCAGCCCGACCGGGCTGTTGCCGATCGGGCTGACCGGCAGGTCGTAGGCGTGCGCCAGGGCGGCCACCCGCAGGAAGTGGGTCACCCCCCACACCGCGGCCATCTGTACGACGTCGACCGCCGCCGAGGCGATCAGTGGCCGGTACTGTTCGAGGCCGGTGAGGTTCTCCCCGGTGGCGACCGAGGCCCGGATTCCGCGCCCGACCACGGCCAGGCCCTCGGCGTCCCACCGGCGGACGGGTTCCTCGATCCAGACGAGGTCCAGGGTGCGTTCCAGCTCGCAGACGTGCCGGACGGCCTGCTTGCGGGTCCAGGCCTCGTTCACGTCGAGCATCAGGCCGGGCCGCTGTCCCCGCCCGGCCTCGGTCAACACGTCCCGGACCAGGTGCAGCCGGTGCCGGTCCCGCTCGATGTCGAGGCCGCCCTTGAGCTTCGCGGCCCGCAGCCCGTGCCGGGCGTAGACCGCGTAGGCCGCGGCGAGTTCGTCGTCGTCCAGGCCGATGTCCAGGCCGGACGCGTACGCGGGCACCCGCCGGTCGCGTCCGCCGAGCAGCCGCCAGAGCGGCTGACCCGCCGCCTGGGCCTTGATGTCCCACAGCGCGGTGTCCAGCGCCCCGATGGTGCCGAACACCGATCCGGCGTGGCCCGCCTTGAAGGTCTGCCGCAGCATCCGGTCGTAGAGGGTGGTCACGGCGCGGGGGTCCTCGCCGTCGATCGCCGCGAAGATCCGTTCGACGTCCGCGTGCGGGCCGAGGCCGACCCCGGTGATGCCCTCGTCGGTCTCGACCACGATGATCGGCACCGTGGTCACCCCGTCGGTGAAGACGCCGTTGGCGTCGCCGACGGGACGCCCCCACTCCTGGACGGTGGTCAGGGTCCGGTATCCGGTGATCCGCATGTCAGCCCTTCGTGGCACCGGCGGCGACACCGTCGGCGATCTGGCGCTGGAGGAAGAGGTAGATCACCAGCACGGGTATCGCGGCGATCAGCACCCCCGAGGCGAAGGTGGGGATGTCGTCGGAGTACTGCCCCCGTAGCGAGGTCACCCCGACCATCAGGGTGCGATGGTCGGCCGAGGGCATCAGCAGCAACGAGATCAGCACGTCGTTCCAGCAGAACAGGGCGTTGAGGATGCCGACCGACAGCAGCGCCGGGGTGCCCAGCGGCAGCATGATCCGTCGGTAGACGCCGTAGACGTCGTTGCCGTCGATCCGGGCGGCGTCGATGATCTCGGTCGGGATGGTCTTGTAGTAGCTGGTCATCAGGAAGATCGTGAACGGCAGGAACTGCGCCACGTAGGCGAGGACGAGCCCGGGGTAGGTGTCGACCAGGCCGGTGTCCCCCATGATCCGGGCCAGCGGCACCATGATCACCTGGAACGGGACGAAGAGCGCCGCGAGGCAGCACAGGAAGAGCACCGACGAGCCCCGGAAGCGCAACTGGCTCAGCGCGAAGCCGGCCATCGACCCGAACAGCAGCAGCAGGACGACCGAGACCGCCACCACGACCGTCGAGTTGACCAGGTACCGGGCCATCCCCACGCTGTTCCACGCGGTGGCGATGTTCTCCCAGTGCAGGGCGTCCGCCAGCGAGAACCGGTCGAGAATGTAGTCACGCCTGGTCTTCATCGCCACGTTGACGGTGAAGACCAGCGGGTAGACGGTCGCCAGGGCCAGCACGGCCATCGGGACGGCGACCAGCCACCGGCCCCACCGGACGTGGGACATCACGCCTCCCTCACCGCCCGCCGGAGCAGGCTGATCTGCAACAGCCCCACCACGAGCATGATGAGGAAGAGCACCGTCGAGGCGGCCGAGGCGAGCGCGGGACGGTTCAGCTGTCCCTGCTGGAACCAGATGTAGTACTCCGGCAGGTAGGTCGAGCCTTCCGGGCCGCCGCTGGTCATCACGTAGAGCAGGCCGAACATGGAGGTCAGCATCCCGATCATCGTGGTGACGAAGACGAACTGGATGGTCCGGGAGAGACTGGGGACGATCACGTGCCGGATGGTCTGGGGCAGCGACGCGCCGTCCACCCGGGCGGCGTCCAGCAACGAGGCGTCCAGGGTGGCGAAACCGGCGAGGAACACCACGAGCGCCATCCCGAAGGTCGCCCAGATGTGCACCCCGACCACCACGAACATCGCCACGTCCGGGTCGCCGAGCCAGTCCACCGGGCCGAGGCCGACGCCACCGAGCAGGGCGTTGAACGGGCCGTCGAAGGCCAGCAGCAGATTGAAGATCGCGCCGACGATGACCGGGGACAACACGGCGGGAAAGAAGTAGACGCTGCGGTACAGCCGGTGCCCGGGTACCCGCAGGTAGATAAAGGTGGCGAGCAGTCCGGGAATGGCCACCGCCACCGGCAGCAGCAGCACGAGCAGGCCGACGTTACGCAGCGCGCCCCGGAACAGCGGATCCCGGAACAGCTCCAGGTAGTTGTCGAAGCCGACCATCAGCCCGTCGCGGTCGCCGTCGCCGGTGAAGGAGAAGTTGACCCCCAGCAGCAGCGGCCAGAATCGCAGCAGCAGCAGGATCAGCAGGGCCGGGGCCAGCAGCACGTAGGGGGCGAGGCGCTCAGCGCGCCGGCCACCGCGCGGGGCGGCCCGATCACGGGGTACGCGTTGCCGTGGTGGTGTCCCGTCGGTCCGTCCGGCCGGGGCCGGGCGGACCGACGGCATCGCCTCGTCGACCGGCACCGGTCAGCCGGCCTGATCGGAGGCGGCCAACTGCTTCACCGCCTCGTCGACGGAGACCGAACCGCTCAGCAGTTGCTGGGAGAGTCGGCCCATCAGGTCCAGGGTCTTCGAGGAGAGCGCCACGTGCAGGGCGGGCTTGCCGGTCTTGAGGTCGGCGACGATGGTGGTCACCGCCGGCCCGCCCTGCGACACGTCGATGGTGGTGTCGGCGGCGATCGCGCCGGCATCGGCGTAGAAGGACTTCAGCGCGTCGGTCGAGGTCAGCGAACGCACCAGGTCGGCGGCGACCTTGGGGTCCTTGGTCCACTTGGCGACCCCGTAGCCGATGCCGCCGTCGAAGGGCAGGTTCGGGACGGCGCCGGGTACGACGACCGGGGCGCGCATCACGCCCAGCTTCTCGGCCGTCACGAACTCGCTGAAGTCCTTCCAGTGGCCCACGTCCGACATCAGCCCGATGACGTGGGCGGCCTTCGCGGACTGGAAGATCGCGAAGGAGTCGTTGAACATCGCCGTCGAGTTCGCCCCGTCGCTGTTCAGCTTGGCGTCCTGGGTCTCCTTCCAGAGCGCGAAGATCCGCTTGACGTGCGGCGAGGTCCAGTCCCGCTTGCCGGCGATCCAGTCGTCCTGCTCCTGCGGGGTGAACACCCCGGTCCCGAAGGCGGAGAGGAAGAACTGGATGCCGAAGCCCTCCTTGTTGCCGAGGGCGAGGCACTTCGCGCCGGTCTGCTTGGTGAGGGTCGCGCAGTTGGCGACGAACTGCGGCCAGGTGGTGGCCGGGTTGGCGGGGTCGAGGCCGGCCTTCTCGTAGAGCGTCCGGTTGTAGTAGATCGGGTGGCCCTGGAGGGTCACCGGGCCGGCGTAGGTCTTGCCGTCCTTGGTGAACGCCTCCCAGCCGGTGAGCCGCTGCCGGTCCTCGGCCAGGTAGTCGTCCAGCGGCAGCAGCGCGTCGGCCCGGTCCCGGATCTGGCCGCCGCCGTTGAACAGCATCACGTCGGGTCCCTTGCCGGCCTGGATCGCCGTGCCGAGCAGGGTGTAGTACTGCTCGAAGGGCTGGGCGACGAACTCGACGGTGACGTCGGGGTGCTTCCTGGCGAAGTCGGCCTTCGCCTTCTGCAGGTAGGCGGCGGCGGTCGGCTCACCGGACTTCCAGTCCCAGACCACCAGTTTTCCCTCGGAACCACCCGGCGAGGAGCGGGATCCGCCGGCGCTCCCGCAGCCGGCCAGCGCCAGCGTCGCCACGAGCACGGCCGACCACACTGTTCGCTGCTTCATCGCTGCCATCCTTCGGCTCCGCCTGCCACACTGATCGGGAGGCATGAATTGACGGAAAGGTAACTCGTATGACGTATGACGTCAACACCAAGACGTAGAATTCGCGGCAGGTAGGTCGTGGCGCGGTCCGCGGGAGTCAGTGGAGGGGACATGACGGCACGAGAGAGCACCCTGAACACGGCGGCACCCCCGACCTGGGCACGACGACCCGCCAACCTCGCCACGGCGGTCACCGCCGAGCTGGTGGAACGCATCGTGCGCGGAAGCCACCCCACAGGCTCCCCGCTGCCCCCCGAACCGGCGCTGTGCGAGGCGTTCTCGGTCAGCCGCACGGTCGTCCGGGAGGCCGTCAAGATCCTTCAGGAGAAGGGTCTGGTGCAGGTCCGACAGGGCAGCGGCACCATCGTCACCCCGCCGTCGATGTGGGACATGCTCGACGAACTCGTCCTCGCGGCGACCATCGCCGAGGACGACGGCCTGACCATCCTCGACGACCTGGTGGCCACCCGTCGGGTGCTGGAGTCCGACATGGCCAACGTCGCCGCCCGGCTGGCCGACCAGGCGACGGTCGACCGGCTGCGCGCGCTGGTCGACCGGATGGACGAACTGGTCGGCGACCAGGTCGCCTACCACGAACACGACCGGGCGTTCCACGACGTGATCATGCAGGCGTCCGGCAACCGGATCGCCCGGGGCGTGGTGCGGTCCCTGGAGAGCCAGGTGGTGAACACCGCCCGCTACATGGGCCGCTCCGAGCGCGCCCTGTGTGTGGCGTCCAACCGGGGGCACCGGCGCATCTACGAACGCATCGCGGCCCGCGACCCGGACGGTGCCGCCGAGGCCATGGTCACCCACATCACCGAGGCCTGGCTGGTCCGCCGCAGCGGCCCGGACACCGCACGGCTGGTGCGCTGACGCCCCGGCCGGCCCCGGTGCAGGGCGGCCGACCCCGGACGGCTCCGCTGTAGGGCGGCCGACCCCGGACCGACCCCGGACCGACCCCGGACCAACCCCGGACCGACCCCGGACCGACCCCGGCCGGCTCCGGGAAACATCGATCGTCCGGCACCGATCGCGCGCAGCTGAACCAACGGACGTCAATGGCTTGCCAGTGTTAACGATAACAAGATACCGTCGGCCGCAGAAGCGAAGGGCACGCTTCCCCGCTCCCCGTCGGCACCGGCACCGGTCGGCGGAGCGGAGCAGGCGCGGGAACAGCCGGCAGGACACCTCCGGGCACTTGCGTGGATGCTGCACGCCGCCGGGTCGTCGACCACTCGACTGACCCGGGAGCCCCGGCGAACGTCGTCCACCGCCACCGTGGGGTGCCGACCCGATCGCGCACTGACCACAGTGCCGTCCGACCGGTCAGGGCGCGATCGGGACCGCCACTCCACACCGCGTACCCGCCCGACGGCAGCTCGGACGCACCCGGGCCCATCAGCATCCACGGCCAGGGGTCGGCCGTCCGGTATGCCGCCGGGGCACCGACTCCACCTTCGAGAACACGCATCGCCCACCTGGGAGGTACTGGTGAGACCCGCACTGCCACCACTGACCCGACTGCGGCGCTCCTTCGCCTGGCTCGCGGCCCTGCTCCTGGTCTCGACGCTGCTCCCGGCCAGCGTCGCGAAGGCCGACAACCCGATCGTCCAGCACATCTACACCGCCGACCCGGCTCCGCTGGTGCACGACGGCCGGGTGTACCTCTACACCGGGCACGACGAGGACGGGTCGACGTACTTCACCATGAAGGAGTGGCGGGTCTGGTCCTCCGCCGACATGGTCAACTGGACCGACCACGGCTCACCGCTCAACGTCGGCACCTTCAGCTGGGCGAAGTCGGACGCCTGGGCAGGCCAGGTCATCGCCCGCAACGGCAAGTTCTACTGGTACGTCCCGGTGACCGCGAAGTCGACCAACTCGATGGCCATCGGGGTGGCGGTGGGCGACAGCCCCACCGGCCCGTTCCGCGACGCCATCGGCCGCCCACTGGTGGCCAACGGCGAGATCGACCCGACCGTCATGATCGACGAAGACGGGCAGGCGTACCTCTACTGGGGCAACCCGAACCTGTGGTACGTCAAGCTGAACACGGACATGATCTCGTACTCCGGCAGCGCCACCAAGATCCCCCTCACCACCGCCGGGTTCGGCACCCGCAACGGCAACGCGAACCGCCCCACCCTCTACGAGGAGGGTCCGTGGGTCTACAAGCGCAACGGCCTCTACTACAACGTCTTCGCCGCCGAGTGCTGCGGTGAGTTCATCGCCTACTCCACGGCCACCGGCCCGACCGGACCGTGGACCTACCGGGGCACCGTCATGCCCAGGCAGGGCGGCAGCTTCACCAACCACCCAGGGGTCATCGACTTCAACGGCGGTTCGTACTTCTTCTACCACAACGGCGCGCTGCCCGGCGGCGGTGGCTACACCCGTTCGGTCGCGGTGGAGAAGTTCTCCTACAACACCAACGGCACCATCCCGACGATCAACATGACCTCCACCGGCGCACCGCAGATCGGCACGCTGAATCCGTACGTGCGGCAGGAGGCCGAGACCATCGCCTGGGGCTCCGGCATCGAGACGGAGGCGTCCAGCGAGGGTGGCATGAACGTCGGATTCATCGAGAACGGCGACTACATCAAGGTCAAGGGGGTCGCCTTCGGCACCGGCGCGACGTCGTTCAACGCCCGGGTGGCCTCGGCCGGCAGCGGCGGCACCATCGAGGTCCGGCTGGACAGCGCCACCGGTACCCGGGTGGCCAGTTGCGCCGTGCCGGTCACCGGCGGCTGGCAGAACTGGCAGACCGTCTCCTGCCCGGTCTCCGGCGCGACAGGTACCCACGACATGTACCTGCGGTTCACCGGCGGCAGCGGCACCCTGTTCAACGTCAACTGGTGGCAGTTCAACAGTGGCACCAATCCGACGCCCACCCCGACCGCGACGCCCACCCCGACGCCCACCGCTACCCCCACCCCCACCCCGACGACCCCGACCCCGACGACCCCGGCTCCGACCACGCCGGCTCCGACGACGCCCGGCGACCGCTCCTGCGCGGTCACCAACACCGTGGTCAACACCTGGCAGGGTGGCTTCGAGGGGAAGTTGACCATCACCAACGGGTCCGTCCCGGTCACCGGCTGGCGGGTGAACTTCACCTTCCCCAGTGGGCAGACGGTGTCCCAGGCCTGGAACGGCACCCTGAGCCAGCAGGGCAACCAGGTGACCGTCACCAACGCCAGCTACAACGGACAGCTCGCGGCGGGGGCGTCCACCACCGTGGGCTACATCAGCTCGACCACCGGCAGCAACCAACCACCGACCAACCTGACCTGCACGCCGGCCTGACCTGCACGCCGGTCTGACCGGCCCGACCGGCAGCACCACCCTGGCGGTCCGCTCCCGCCCCACCGGGGGCGGACCGCCAGTACCACACCACCCAGTCCCGCACGACACGTCCCCGGACGGGCGTCCGCCCCTGGTCCGGTAACGCTGGAGGTCACCATGTCCCCGTCCCTCAACCGACGTCAACTCCTGCAGGCCGCGGGCGCCACCGCGCTCGTCTCCGCCACTGGCGGCACCCTCCTCGGCGCGACGCCGGCCGCCGCAGCGCTGGTGGTCCCCCCAGCCCGGGCGGACCTCGGTGTCGCCGCGTACCCGTTCGAACTGGGTCAGGTCCGGCTGACCGCAGGCCGGCTGCTGGACAACCAGAACCGGACGCTGAGCTACCTGCGGTTCGTCGATGTCGACCGGATGCTCCGCAACTTCCGGGCCAACCACCGGCTCGGCACCAACAACGCCGCCTCCAACGGTGGCTGGGACGCGCCGACGTTCCCGTTCCGCACCCACATGCAGGGGCACTTCCTGACCGCCTGGGCCCAGGCCTACGCGGTGCTGGGCGACACCACCTGCCGGGACAAGGCGAACTACATGGTGGCCGAGCTGGCCAAGTGCCAGGCCAACAACGGCGCCGCCGGGTTCACCGCCGGCTACCTGTCCGGTTTCCCGGAGTCCGACTTCTCGGCGCTGGAGGCCCGGACGCTGTCCAACGGCAACGTCCCCTACTACTGCATCCACAAGACCCTCATCGGGCTGCTCGACGTGTGGCGCTACATCGGCAACACCCAGGCCCGCTCGGTGCTGCTGGCGTTGGCCGGCTGGGTAGACACCCGCACCTCGCGGCTGAGCTACAACCAGATGCAGTCGATGCTCGAGACCGAGTTCGGTGGCATGAACGAGGCGCTTACCGACATCTACCAGTACACCGGCGACGGGCGCTGGCTCACAGTCGCCCAGCGCTTCGACCACGCAGGCGTGTTCAACCCGCTCGCCGCCAACTCCGACCAGCTCAACGGCAAGCACGCCAACACCCAGGTGCCCAAGTGGATCGGCGCGGCGCGGGAGTTCAAGGCGACCGGCACCACCCGGTACCGCGACATCGCCAGCAACGCGTGGAACATGACGGTCAACGCGCACACCTACGTCATCGGCGGCAACAGCCAGGCCGAGCACTTCCGGCCGCCGAACGCGATCGCCGGCTACCTGAGCAACGACACCTGCGAGCACTGCAACACCCACAACATGCTCAAGCTGACCCGGGAGCTGTGGCTGCTCGACCCGAACCGGGTCGCGTACTTCGACTACTACGAGCGCGCCCTGCTCAACCACGTCGTCGGCGCGCAGAACCCGGCCGACGGCCACGGCCACGTCACCTACTTCACCCCGCTCAAGCCGGGTGGACGCCGGGGGGTCGGCCCGGCCTGGGGCGGCGGCACCTTCAGCACCGACTACAACTCGTTCTGGTGCTGTCAGGGCACCGGCATCGAGGCGAACACCAAGCTGATGGACTCGATCTACTTCTACAACGACACCACGCTGACGGTGAACCTGTTCGTGCCGTCGGTGCTGACCTGGTCGCAGCGCGGGATCACGGTCACCCAGAGCACCACCTACCCGGCCAGCGACACCAGCACGCTCACCCTCGACGGCACGATGAGCGGCTCGTGGAGCATCCGGGTCCGGATTCCGGCCTGGGCCACCGGCGCGACGATCGCCGTCAACGGCGAGACGCAGAGCGTCTCCACCAACCCCGGCAGCTACGCCACGGTCACCCGCACCTGGGCGGCCGGCGACACCATCACCGTCCGACTGCCGATGAAGGTCGTCGTGCAGCAGGCCAACGACAACGCCAACGTCGGCGCCCTCACCTACGGCCCGGCGGTGCTGGCCGGTAACTACGGCAACACCGGGCTGAACGCCCTGCCGTCGCTCAACGTCTCGTCGGTCACCCGGACCAGCACCAGCACGCTGGCGTTCACCGCCACCGCCAACGGGTCCACGGTCAACCTCGGGCCGTTCTACGACGCGCACGGCTTCAACTACACGGTCTACTGGAGCACCACCGGTGGCAGCACCGGCGGCGGTAGCTCGCGACTCGTGAACGTCGGCAGCGGCCTGGTCCTCGGCATCCAGAACATGTCCACCGCTGACGGCGGGCTCGCCCTCCAGTGGGGCGACACCGGCACCGCCGACCACAACTGGGTGGTGGTGACCGACGGCGACGCGGTCCGGTTCCGCAACGTCAACAGCGGCAAGGTCCTCGGCGTCGAGAACATGTCCACCGCCGACAACGCCCGCGTCCTGCAGTGGGCGGACAACGGCACCGCCGACCACCGCTGGGTCCTGCTGAACCAGGGCGACGGCACCTACAAGATCCGCAACGTCAACAGCGGCAAGTTGCTCGGCATCCTCAACGGCTCGACCGCGCAGGGCGCGCAGGCCGTGCAGGACTCCGACAACGGCAGCGCCGACAACCGGTGGCGGCTGGTCGCCAACCAGTAGGAACCGGCCCGGATCGGCCGCCGGTCCGACCGACACCGCGGCGAGACGGTGTGGGACCGGCGGTCGCAGGAGTGGGGCTGCCCCGATCGGGGCAGCCCCGTTCCGTGTGGGCCGAAGCCCGGGTGGGTCAGGGCGTGCTGAGCGTGAACTGGCGGACCGTGCTGGTGCCACCGAGAGCCTGGGTGGCGTAGTTGAAGATGGCGAACCGGTAGCCCATGAAGAACTGCCAGTTGCTGTCCAGGGTGAGCGCGTTGCCCAACGAGGTGAAGTTGGTGCCGTCGGTGCTGTAGGAGAACCGCGCCTGGCGGCCGGACCCGGGTCGGATGTCGGCGGTGGCCCGCAACCAGATCCTGCCTCCGCTCACCGGGGCGGAGGCGATCTCCGTACCGGTGTTCGTGGTCCGCCAACTGCCGTCCATGGTGAGGTTGTTCGTCATCGACACCCGGGTGGCCCCGTTGTCGCGCCGGACGCCGATCCAGGCCGACGAGTTGCGCAGCATCGCCAACCCGCTCCGGTCGCCGTCGCGCAGTGCCGAGTAGTCGAGTTCGACGGTGGCGGTGGAGGTCGGCCCCTGGATCCGGTGGGTCACCGTGTTCCGGGCGCCGTAGAGGTCGTTGGTCACCGTCGCGGTCTGCAACCGCAGGCCGTTGCTGACCGACCACTTGGTGTTGTCCGGGTTGTGGTTCCACTCCCACTGCGGGCCGAGGGTGCTGCCGCTGAAGGTGTCGGTGCCGGTCAGCGGCTTGACCGGCCGGGTGGGCAGCGGGTTCGGGTACGACGCGCCCCAGCCGCCGTTGACCGTCTGGATCTGCGGCCAGCCGTCGGCGGTCCAGGTGATCGGGGCCAGCGCGGGCACCCGCCCACCGGGGTAGGCGTCGACGAAGGACATGTAGTACCACTGCCCGGCGGCGGTCTGCACCAGGCCGCCCTGGTGCGGCACGCCGCCACCGGAGATCGGACCGGGCATGTTGAGCAGCACCTGACGCATCTCGTACGGGCCGAACGGGCTCGACGACTTCAGGATGTACTGCCCGTTGGCGGGCCGGGTGAGGAAGATGTAGTAGCTGCCGTTGCGCTTGTAGAACCGGGCCCCCTCCAGGGTGCCCACGCTCGACGGGGTGGAGAACACCTGCTGGCTGCGGACCTCGCTCTTGCCGTCCGCGGACAGCTGCGCCACGCTGATCTGGGTGTTGCCGTAGGCGACGTACATGGTGTCGTTGTCGTCCACCAGCATGCCGGCGTCGTAGTAGCACTTGTTGATGGTGGAGTGCTGGTTCCAGGCCCCGTCGACCGCGGCGGCGGTGTAGATGTAGGTCTTGGCGAAGTCGATGCAGCCGGCCCAGTAGTAGGTGCGGTTGCTCGGGCGGTAGTTCAGCGTCGACGCCCAGATCCCGTTGACGTACGCCCGGCCGCCTGACATGTCGTACTTCGCGCCGAAGTCCAGCTTGGGCACCGAGTGCCCGGCGAACTCCCAGTTCACCAGGTCGTACGAGCGCAGGATCGGGGCGCCCGGCGAGTAGTGCATGGTCGAGGCGGACATGTAGAACGCGTCGCCGACCCGGATGATGTCGACGTCGGCGAAGTCCTGCCACACGACCGGGTTGGTGAACGAGCCGCTCGCGGGCGGCGTGGTCGGGGTGGCGGTCGGGGTGGCGGTGGGCGTGGGGGTGGTGCCGCCGTCGACGCGGACGAGCTGCCACTGCTGGTTGGTGCCGCCCCAGTCGCCGTACTGGACGATGTTCCCGCCGTCGGCGGTGGAGGCGTTCTGCACCTCTACCGCCTTGCCGCTGTTGCGGTTGAGCAACCGGACGTAGCCGTCGGCCGAGTCGGCCAACCGGAACTGCTGGTTGGTGCCGTTACCGTCGGTCCACTGCACGATCGCCGCGCCGTCGGCGGTGGAGAGGTTGGAGACGTCGAGGACCTTGCCCGAGTGTCGTGCCTTCAACCGGTAGTAGCCCCCGCCGGAGTCGACGAACTGCCACTGCTGGTTGGTGCCGTCACCGCGCGTCCACTGGGTGATCCGCGCGCCGTCGTTGGTGGCCCGGTTGTACACGTCCAACGCCTTGCCGCTGTTGCGGTTCACCAACACGTACCAGGCGTTGGTGTCCACCGTCGCCGCGGCGGCCCCGGTCGCCTCGACCACGACGAGCCCACCGCCGACCAGCAGCGTCAACAGGGCGGCGACGGCCCGCGACCACCAGCCGCGTCGCCGCCGTCCCACGATCGGGACCTCACCCATGGCTACCATGACCCTCCTTCACGAACGGGCGATCGACGGTGGCCCGGAACAGCCCGGGCCCGTCGTCGCATTGTTCGAAGCCCGCCGATGTCAACGTTCACACGGCGGCGCGTCCGCGATGGCGCGCGACGCGGGCAGCGGACGGTCGAGGATGCCGACCAGCCACTGCGGGAACGGCTTCGACTATCCATAGACTGTGAGCGATAACATGATGCTCGTCAAGCCGAAACATCGACGACACGGTCTATGGACAGAAGCCGGCACCCCGCGACGCCGTCGGTGAACCGACGCGTCACGGGGTGCCTGGCCCGGGAACCGGGGTGCGGTCGAGCGCCGCAGCCGTCAGCGGGAGGAGCCGGCGCGGCGCTTGTTGTAGACGTCGAAGGCCACCGCGACGAGCAGCACAAGGCCCTTCACCACGGACTGGATCGACTGGTCGACGCCCATCAGCTGCATGCCGTTGCTCATCACCGCCATGATCAGACCACCGACCACCGCTCCCACCACGGTGCCGACCCCACCGGTGACCGCCGCGCCGCCGATGAACGCGGCGGCGATCGCGTCGAGCTCGAACATGTTGCCGGCGGCGGGCTGGGCGCCGTTGGAGCGCGAGGAGTAGATCACCCCGGCCACCGCCGCCAGGAAGCCCATGTTGACGAACATCCAGAAGTTGACCGTCCGCACCTTGACCCCGGAGAGGGTCGCCGCCGAGAGGTTACCGCCGATCGCGTAGACCTGCCGGCCGAAGACCGTACGCCGGGTGAGCAGGCCGTAGACCAGCACCAGCGCGGCCAGGATGATCAGCACGATCGGCAGGCCCCGGGCGTGCGCCAACTGCCAGGCGAAGTACATGATGACCGCGCCCACCAGCACCACCCGGGCGACGAACAGCGGGAACGACTCCACCGGCTGCTGGTAGCGGATCCGGGCCACCCGGGTCCGGAAACCGCTCACCGCGTACCCGGCCACCGCGACGACGCCGATCAGCAGGGTGAAGGCGTCGAAACCGTCCCCGCCGAGCAGCCCGTTGAGGAAACCGGCCGCGACCTGCTGGTAGTCGGCGGGGAACGGGGAGAGCGAGATGTTGTCGAGCACCCGCAGGGTCAGGCCGCGGAACAGCAGCATGCCGGCGAGCGTCACGATGAAGGCCGGGATGCCGGCGTACGCCACCCAGAAGCCGTGCCACGCGCCGACCGCGACGCCCACCGCCACCGCGGCCAGGACGCCGACCCACCACGGGAAGCCCTCCCGGATGACCAGCACGGCGGAGACCGCCCCGGTGAGGGCGACCACCGAGCCCACCGACAGGTCGATGTGCCCGCCGATGATGATGATCACCATGCCGATCGCCAGCACCAGGATGTAGGAGTACTGGAGGACGATGTTGGTGATGTTGCCGGGGCTCAGCGACACCCCGTCGGTGAGCACGGCGAAGAACCCGACGATGACGACGAGTGCGACGTAGATGCCGCTCTGCCGCAGGTTGTTCATGATCAGCGCGCGCAGGTCGCTGGTGCCGGCGTGCAGGGCGACGCCCGGGCTCTTGTCGGCCGGCGGCGGGGACGGCGGCGATGAGGTCTTGACGCTGGTCATCCCACGCGCTCCTTGTCCTTCGTCATCAGATCCATGAGGTTCTCCTGGGTCGCCTCG
This sequence comes from Micromonospora sp. DSM 43699, assembly GCF_055517075.1. Taxonomy (NCBI): domain Bacteria; kingdom Bacillati; phylum Actinomycetota; class Actinomycetes; order Micromonosporales; family Micromonosporaceae; genus Micromonospora; species Micromonospora sp. DSM 43699. Next base: position 65,155 of record NZ_JBTMMT010000016.1, on the reverse strand, counting down.
GCCACCGGCACCTGGCCGGTGATCCGGCCGGCGGCGAGGGTGTAGATGCGGTCGCACATGCCGAGCAGCTCCGGCAGCTCCGAGGAGATCAGGATCACCGCCTTGCCCTCGGCGACGAGCCGGTTGACGATCGTGTAGATCTCGAACTTCGCGCCGACGTCGATCCCCCGGGTCGGCTCGTCGAGGATCAGCACGTCCGGGTTGGTGAACAGCCACTTCGACAGCACGACCTTCTGCTGGTTGCCGCCGGAGAGCTTGCCCACCACGGCCATCACGCTCGTCGTCTTGATGTTCATCTCGCGCCGGCTCTGCTCGGCGACCTTGATCTCCTCGTTGCCGTTGACCCAGCCGAGGCGGGCGAGCCGGCCCAGCGCGGCGGCGGAGACGTTGCGCCGTACGTCGTCGATGAGGTTGAGGCCGAACCGCTTGCGGTCCTCGGTGACGTAGGCGATGCCGTGCTCGATGGCCTCCGCGACGGTGCGCGCCCGGACCTCCCGGCCACGGACGAACAGCCGGCCCCGGATGTCCCGGCCGTACGACCGGCCGAAGACGCTCATCGCCAACTCGGTCCGCCCGGCGCCCATCAGCCCGGCGATGCCGACCACCTCACCGGCGCGGACGTCAAGGCTTGCGCCGTCGACGACGAGCCGGTCCTGGGTGGGGTGCCGCACGCTCCAGTTCTCGATGCGCAGCACCTCCTCCCCGGGCGACGAGACCCGGTCGGGGTAGAAGCTGTCCAGGTCGCGACCGACCATCCCCCGGATGATCCGCTCCTGGGTGACCTCCCCGGAGGCCAGGGAGAGCGTCTCGACGGTGCGCCCGTCCCGGATGACAGTGGTCGAGTCGGCGATCGCGGTGACCTCGTTGAGCTTGTGCGAGATCAGGATGCAGGTGATGCCCTGGTCCCGCAGCCGGCGCAGCAGGTCGAGCAGGTGCGCCGAGTCGATGTCGTTGAGCGCGGCGGTCGGCTCGTCCAGGATGAGCAGCCGGACCTTCTTGGACAACGCCTTGGCGATCTCGACCAGCTGCTGTTTGCCGACGCCGAGTTGGATGACCGGGGTTACCGGGTTCTCGTGCAGGCCCACCGAGGCCAGCAGCTCGGCGGCCTCGGCATTGGCCCGGTTCCAGTCGATCAGGCCGCCCGGCCCGCGCCGCTCGTTGCCGAGGAAGATGTTCTCGGCGATCGAGAGGTGCGGCACCAGGGCGAGTTCCTGGTGGATGATGACGACGCCGTGGGACTCGCTGTCGCGGATGCCCCGGAAGTGCACCGGCTTGCCGTCCAGCACGATCTCGCCGTCGTACGAGCCGGTCGGGTGCACCCCGGAGAGCACCTTCATCAGGGTGGACTTGCCGGCGCCGTTCTCGCCGCAGATGGCGTGGATCTCCCCCCGGCGCACCGCGAGGGAGACGTCCGCCAGCGCGGTCACCCCGGGGAAGGTCTTCGTGATGCGTCGCATCTCGAGGATGGTGTCGTCCATGGTCAGCGTCCTGATCGTCGAAGCCTGCGGCGGGCTTGCGATGCGTCGGGCGCGGCGGCGGTCGTGCACCGCCGCGCCCGACGCATCGGCCTTACTTCTTGGCCTGACCGGCGGCGACCTCTTCGGCCGACCAGTAACCGGAGTCGATCACCACCTTCTGGATGTCGTCCTTGAAGACGGTCTCGATCGGCAGCAGGTACGCCGGAACGACCTTGATCTTGTTGTTGTAGGTCTTGGTGTCGTTGGCCTCGGGCTGCTTGTCCTTGAGGAACGCCTCGGCCGCGATGACGGCCTGCTCGGCGAGGAGCCGGGTGTCCTTGAAGACGGTGGAGCTCTGCACCCCGTCGTTGATCAGCTTGATCGAGGCGATCTCGGCGTCCTGGCCGGTCACCACGGGCAGCTTCTTCGCGCCCTTGCCGTAGCCGGCGTTCTGCAGGGCGGTGATGATGCCCCGGGAGATCCCGTCGTACGGCGACAGCACCCCGTTGACCACCGTGCCGTCGTTGTAGGTGGAGGTGAGCAGGTTCTCCATCCGCTGCTGCGCGGTCTCCTGCTGCCAGCGCAGGATCGCCGCCTGCTCGATCCGGGTCTGACCGGACTTCACCTTCAGCGTGCCGCTCTCGATGAACGGCTTGAGGGTGTCCATCGCCCCGCCGAAGAAGTACTGGGTGTTGTTGTCGTCGAGCGAGCCGGCGAACAGTTCGACGTTGAACGGGCCGGTCGCGGTGCCCTTCGCGCCGTCCTTGGTCTGCAGGCCGAGCCCGACCAGCAGGGCGGTCGCCTGGGCCACCCCGACCTTGTAGTTGTCGAAGCTGACGTAGAAGTCGACGTTCTTGTTGCCCAGGAGCAGCCGGTCGTACGAGATGACCGGGATCTTCGCGGTGGCGGCGGCGTCCAGCTGGCCGCTGAGCGCGGTGCCGTCGATGGCCGCGATGATGAGGACGTCCGCGCCCTGCGTGATCATCTGGTCGACCTGCTGGGACTGGGTGGGGATGTCGTCACCGGCGTACTGGAGGTCGACCTTGTAGCCCTTGGCCTCCAGCTTCTCCTTCACCGCCTTGCCGTCGGCGATCCATCGCTCCGAGGTCTGCGTCGGCATGGAGACGCCGATGGTCAGGTCGGCGGGCTTCTTGTCGCTGGTGTCACCGCTGCTGCCCGCTCCCCCGCCACTGCACGCGGCCAGGCTGAACACCAATGCCGCGCCGCCGAGCGCGACCAGGAATTTCCTGCGCACAGGTTTCTCCTCTCCGGAACTCCCGCCGACTGCGGGGACCACCTGTCACCTTTCGGGGTAGTGTTAGCGCTCACATCGCCCCCGTCAACACCCCCTCGGAAATCCGGACGTCACGGTCTCGTAACGGGCGTCTCCGACTTGTCCGCCCACCGGCTCCGCGCCGAGCGGGCCGACGCGGGGCGGTTTCCATGGCGGCCACGTCGCTTCCGACCCGCCCACCTCCCCCGGGGCGCAGGCCGGGCGACTGGCGTGCCCCCGCGGCCGGTACGTCGTACGCCCCGGGCATCCGATGATCGGACACCCGGGGCGCGACGCGTCGGACCCGGCCGGTCAGTCGTCCAGGCAGGAGCGTAGGGCGGCGGTCAGCAGGTTGGCGCGCTCGTCGCCCATGCCCCGCATCTGGTTCACCACGTAACCGAAGCCGACCTGGTGGGCGTCGTCGCCGAAGGCGAGGTTGCCGCCCGCGCCGTCGTGTCCGAAGCTGCGCTCGCCGAGCAGCGGCCGGGCCGGTGGGGAGTGCAGCAGGAAGCCGCTGCCCCAGCGCTGGCCGGTGTCCGGCGGGCCGTGCCGTTGCTGCCCCCGGGACCGCACCACAGTCGCGTCGTCCACCGACGCGGTGTCGAGCACGGGCGGCCCCGCCACCGGCGACACGCAGGCCGCGTAGAGGCGGGCCAGGCCGTCGGCCGTGCTCACCGCGCCCGCGCCCGGGATGCCGGCGGCCCGGATGGCCGGATCGTTGAAGCTGACCAGGCCGGCGTCGTCGGCGGGGAACGCGAACGCGCCTCCCATGGTGATCCCCCGGTCGGCCACCGGGTCGACGAACGGCTCCGGGTCGGGCGGCGGGGCGATGTTCCAGGCGACCGAGTCGCGTTCGACGGCCGGCAGGCCGAGCCAGGTCCGCAGACCCAGCGGCGTCGCCAGGGCCTCCTGGAAGAACGTGCCGGGCAACTGGCCGGTGATCCGGTGGATCACCTCACCGATCAGCCAGCCGTACGTCATCGCGTGGTAGCTGTGCGCCGTACCCGGGCGCCAGAGCGGGGCCTGCGCCTCGATCGCCTTGATCACCGGATCCCAGGCGAGCACCTCGTCGAGGGTCAGCGGGCGGTCGAGCGCGGGCAGGCCGGACTGGTGGGTGAGCAGCCAACGCACCGGGATGTCTTCCTTGCCGTGCTGGCCGAACTCGGGCCAGTAACGGGTGACCGGCGCGTCCAGGTCGAGCCGGCCCTGCTGCACCAGCAGGTAGGCGCAGATCGCCAGGATGCCCTTGGTGCAGGAGAAGACGGTGACCGGGGTGTGCGCCGTCCAGGGCCTGCCGGTGCGGGGGTCGGCCGTCCCGCCGTGCAGGTCGACGACCCGACGCCCCCGCAGGTAGACGGTGACCGCTGCGCCGACCTCCCCCCGGGTGGTGAAGTTGTCGCGGAAGACGTCGGCCACCCGCCCGAAGCGTTCGTCGGCGTCGCCGTGGATCTGCGGCTGCGTGGCCACTGCTATCCCTTCAGTGAGCCCTGGATCAGGGCCTTGATGAACTGACGCTGGAAAATCAGGAAGACGATCAGGGTCGGGGTGAGGATCAGCAGCGATCCGGCGCACAGCAGCACCAGGTCGGTGCCCCACTGACCCTGGAACGCGCCGAGCGCGCCCGCCATCGTGCGCTTGGCCGGGTCGTCGACCAGGACGATGGCCAGCAGGAACTGGTTCCACGTCCAGAGGAACATCAGGATGGTCAGCGACGCGATGGCCGGTCGGGCGAGCGGCACCTGGACCCGCCAGAAGAGCTGCCAGGTGGTGCTGCCGTCCACCCGGGCCGCCTCGGACAGCTCCACCGGCACGTTGCTGAAGTGCGCCCGCATCCAGAACACCGCGAACGGCATGTAGAGGCCGATCAGCGGCAGGATGATCGCCCACCTGGTGTTGAGCAGACCGAGATCCTGCATCTGGTAGTAGAGCGGGGTGACCACCGCCTCGAACGGCAGGGTCAGCCCGAGCAGCAGCAGACCGAACACGATCCGGCCACCCGGGACCCGCAGCTGGCCCAGCCCGAACCCGGCCATGGTGGCGATCAGCACCGAGACCGGCACCACGCCGGCCACGATGAGCAGGCTGGAACGCAGCAGCGCGCCCATGTTCGCCACCGTGAAGGCGTCGGCGAAGTTGCCCCACTGCGGGTCCGACGGCCAGGCCAGGCCGCTGGGCACGGTGCCGCGCGGTTGCAGCGCCGCGGAGAGCATGCTGACGAACGGCAGCAGGGTGACCAGGATCAGGACGATCAGGAAGACCCGGCCGGTCAGGTTCTCACGCCGGCTGAGGTTCATGACTTGTCCCCTCGGGTCAGTCGCTGGATCGGCAGCACGCAGACCAGCACCAGCAGCATCAGCACGACGGCCAGCGCCGAGGCGAGCCCGACCTGCCGCTGCGAGAAGGCCAGCCGGTAGATCTCCAGGCCCGGCACGGTGGTCTGCAGGCCGGGGCCGCCGCTTGTCGAGATGTAGACGATGTCGAAGCTGGCCAGGGCGGCGATGATGGTCACCGTCAGGCAGACGCCGATCTCCTGGCGGAGGCTGGGCAGGGTGACGGCGAAGAACTCCCGGACCGGGCCGGCGCCGTCGAGGCGGGCCGCCTCGTACAGCGCCGGGTCGATCTTGCTCATCCCGGTGACCAGCAGGATCGTGCAGAGGCCGAGCAGGACCCAGGCGCCGATGACGCCGACGGCGGGCAGCGCGGTGTCGAAGTCACCGAGCCACGCGCGGGCCACCCCGCCCAGACCGACCGCGCGGAGCACCTGGTTGATCAGACCGTTGGTCGACAGCAGCCAGCTCCACGCGATGCCCGCCGCCACCAGGGGGATGACCTGGGGCAGGAACAGCACCGTCCGGACGACTGTGCCGAACGCGCCGGTGGTGATCCGGCGGACCAGGCTGGCCACCAGCAGGCCGAGCGCGACCGGGACGAAGCTGAAGAAGACGATCAGGACGAGCGCGTTACCGATGATCTTCAGCAGGTCACTGTCGGTGAAGACGGTGAGGTAGTTGTCAAGTCCCGCCCAGCGGGCCACCCCGATGCCGTTCCAGTCGTAGAACGAGTACTGGATGGTCAGCACGAGCGGACGCAGGACGAAGATCGCGTACATCACCACGGCGGGCAGGACGAAGAGCCAGCCCGTCCCGCCCGCGCGGGCCCACCGGAGTCGGTGGGCCCGCGCGGCGGACGGGTGGGTGGGACGATCCGGCGACGGTCGCGCGCCATCCCGCCCGGCCGGTGCGCTGCCGAGGGCAGACGTCATCGGGACAGTTCCTTCGCGTACTCGGCCTGGACCGCCTTCACGTACCCCTCGGGCGTCTGCTGACCGGCGATCAGCTTCTGCATCTCCGGCGTGATCGCGGCGGCGAAGATGCCACCTGTGGCGTTCGCGGTGAAGTCCACCGCGCCGTTCTCCTCGCCGAGCTGCTGCGACGCCTTGAGCGTCTCGGCCAGCACGGTGTTCGGCGCGGCGGTCGGCACGGCCAGGTCACTCGGGCCACCGGGGCTGGACCCGCCGAGCTTGACGGTGATCTCCCGGGCGGTGGCGTTGGTGTGCGCCCAGTTCAGGAAGAACGCGGCGGCGTCGGGGTTCTTGGCCTTGGCGCCGATGCCGAAGGTGTTCGGGGCGGACATCGCCACGTGCTTGCCACCTGCCGACTCGGTCGGGAACAGGAAGAAGCCCACATTGCCGGGCATCGACTTGTCGAGGTTGGCCGACTCCCAGTCGCCGTTGAACATGAACAGCCCGTTGTTCTTCTGGAACTCGCCCACCATGCTGGCGTAGTCCAGCGCGTTGGCGTCCTTCGGGAAGTAGCCGGCCTGGGCCCACTTCTGGATGGTCTGGGTGGCCTTGAGCGCGGCCGGGGTGTCGAACGTCGCGCCCGGCTTCTGGAAGATCCAGTCGGCCACCTGGGCCGGGTCACCGAACTGGTTCTGCAACGCCTGGTGCGGGAAGTTGATGCCCGCGGTGTTCTTGTTGAACTGCATGATCGGCTGGACCCCGGCGGTCTTGGCCTTGGCCAGGAGCTGCTCGAACTCGGCGATGGTGGCCGGCGGCTGGGTCATGCCGACCTGCTCGGCCAGCTTCTTGTTGTAGAACACCCCGGTCACGCTGTAGCCGAGGCCCATCCCCCACAGCGAGCCGGTGCCCCGGGTGGTGCCGCCGTCGCCGACCCGCAGCTGCACCAGCTGGGAGGCGGGGAACTTGTCCCAGCCGTACGCGTCGAAGTAGGGGTCGAGGTTCTTGAGCAGGTCGTCCTTGACCAGGTCGACCATGGTGGGGAGCCGGATGATGTCGGGCGAGTTGTCCGAGGCCATCACCCGGGGCGCGTTCTCCACGATGACCGTGAACTGGTCCTCGCGGATGTTGAACTTGACGTTCGGGTGCTGCTTGGTGAACTCGTCGGCCAGCGCTTTGGCCAGCGGGAAGCCGGTCTCGGCGTACATCTCCAGGGTGATCGGGTCGGTGCCGAGGTCGGTGCTGACGGCGGCGTCGGACCCGGTGCGCGGCGACTCGTCCGCCCCGGGTGCGCTACACGCCGTCGCCGCCAGCCCCAGCGCCAGCACGGGGGCCAGGAGCGCCGTCCGGCGGGGGAACTTTGTCAATGATGTAGCCAACTGAGGACTCCTTGACTCTTCCGCGCGTGCCCGACCGCGGTTCCTGCCGGCCCGTCAGACCGTCACGGTGGGTAACCAGCCACAACAGTACGTCGGGACCGGCGTGCCGCCGAAGCACGCGATGCCGCCACCCATGGCTGCGCCAGGAGGACGACCGAGGGTGCCGCCCGACCTGCCAGAAGTAGCCGCTAAACTGATTTAGCAGAGCATGCGCGCGGCAGCTTGAGCTGTCAAGGACAAAATTGCAACGGTCCGGAAACGTCTGGTTCACGCTCGACACCCGGTCCGGGCTACCGGTCCGGGCTGTCACCGACACCACGCCAGGTGACAGCGGGCACATGGCCACCGACACCACGCCAGGCGGCGGCCGACACCGGGCCGCGCGGGCCGACGCATCATGATGGGCGGGAGCGGTGCCCGTGGCGGCACCCTGATTCGGAGGACCGATGGGCCGCAACAGAGCAACCCTGGCCGACGTCGCGCGGCGGGCCGGGCTGTCCAAGACCGCCGCGTCGATGGTCCTCAACGGTCGGGAGGGCACCCGGCTCTCGGCCGAGGCGCACCAGCGCGTCTTCGCCGCCGCCGAGGAGCTCGGCTACCGACCCAACCTGGCGGCCCGCAGCCTGCGTACCCGCAAGACGGCCACCATCGCGTTCGTCTCCGACATCGTCGCCACCACCCGGTTCGCCGGCGGCCTCATCCGGGGTGCGCTCGACGCGGCCCGGGAGCGCGACCACGTGCTGCTCATCACCGAGACCCAGGGCGACGCCACCTTCGAGCAGTACGCCATCGAGGCCATGCTCGACCGGCAGGTCGACGGGGTGATCTACGCGGCGATGGCGACCCGCCGGCTGACCGTCCCGGCGGCCATCCTCGGTGGCCCGGTGGTGCTGCTCAACGCCACAAGCACAGGACCGGACAGCCTGCCCTGCGTGCTCCCCGACGACGAGCGGGCCGGCCGTACCGTGGCCACCACCCTGCTCGACCAGGGCCACCGGGACCGGATCGCGTTGATCGGCCGCAACCGGCTCAAGGAGGACGACGCCGAGGTCTCCCTCGCCGCGCGGGCCCGGTTGCGGGGCATCCACCAGGCGCTCGCCGACGCCGGGGTCGACCTGCTGACCGAGTGTTTCTGCGCCGAGTGGCTGCCCGAACACGGCTACGCCGCCATGCGCACGCTGCTGGGCCAGCCGGTCCGACCCACCGCGATCGTCTGCATGAACGACCGGCTGGCCTTCGGTGCCTACCAGGCGCTGGCCGAGGCCGGGCTGACCGTCCCGGACGACCTCTCGGTGGTGTCGTTCGACGACGACCCGATCGCCGCCTGGCTGCGTCCCGGCCTGTCCACCACCGCACTGCCGCACGAGCAGATGGGGCGGCGGGCGGTCGAGATCCTCCTCGACGGCGGCGACGCCGAAGCGTCCCTCGTCCCGATGCCGCTGCGGCGACGCAGGTCCGTGGCCGCCCCGGCCGGATAGGCCGCCCCAGCCCGACCACGCAGGCCGCCCGACCCGGTGCGGACACCCCCCGACCTGGCCGCTAAAACGATTTAGTGCTAACTTCCCGCCATGCTACGTCTACCCGACCACTGGGTGTGGGACAGCTGGTACGCCCGGGACGACGACGGCCGGTGGCACGCGTTCTTCCTGCGCGCCTCCCGCGCCCTGCACGACCCGCACCGCCGGCACCGCCGCGCCACGATCGGCCACGCCGTCTCGACCGACCTGCGCAGCTGGGAGCTGGTCGCCGACGCGATCGTCCCCGCCGACGCACCGAGCTGGGACGACCTCGCGACCTGGACGGGTTGCACGGTGCGCGGCCCGGACGGGCGGTGGTACCTGTTCTACACCGGGGTCGGCCGCGCCGAGGACGGGCTGGTCCAACGGATCGGTCTGGCCGTCTCCGACGACCTGACCACCTGGCACCGGCACGGCACCGGGCCGCTCGTCGAAGCCGACCCCACCTGGTACGAACTGCTCGACCGGACGCTCTGGTACGAGCAGGCCTGGCGCGACCCGTGGGTGTTCCCCGACCCGGACGGCGCCGGCTGGCACATGCTCGTCACCGCCCGGGTCAACACCGGGCCGACCGAATCCCGTGGTGTCGTCGGCCACGCCACCTCACCCGACCTGGTGAACTGGACCGTCCAGCCTCCGCTGTCGATCCCGGCCGGCTTCGGCCACCTGGAGGTGCCCCAGGTCGCCGTCGTCGACGGCCACCCCCTGCTGCTGTTCTCCACCGACGCCGCCGGCACCCGCCACGACGGCCACCGGATCTGGGTGGCACAGGGGCACGACGTGCGGGGCCCGTGGGACATCGCCTCGGCCCGACCGTTCCCGCACCCGCACCTGTACGCGCCCCGACTGGTAGCCGGTCCGGCCGGTGACTGGTCCCTCATCGGGTTCCTCGACCACGTCGACGGGGAGTTCGTCGGTGCGCTGAGCGACCCGCTGCCGGTACGCTACCGGACCTCGACCGGGCTCACCCCCGTCGACGCGCCGCCCGCCCGCCACCAGGGTCCGGTGCCGGGCGGGCGGCGACGGCCTACCGGCTAGACCCGGTTCCAGCGCTGGTTGGCCGCTGCGGTGCACGACCAGAGGAGCACTGTGGTGCCGTTGGCGGTGCCGTTGTTGTTCACGTCGAGGCAGAGGCCGGACTGCACGCCGCTGATCGTGCCGTTGGTGTTGAACGTCCACTGCTGGTTGGTCTGACCGTTGCAGTCCCAGAGCTGGACCTTGGTGCCGGCGGTGGCGTTGGTCGGGGCGTCCAGGCACTTGCCGAGGGACTGGAGGGTCTGACCGTTGGCCGTCCAGCGCTGGTTGGCGGCCCCGTTGCAGTCCCAGATCACCGGCTGGGTGCCGTTGGCGGTGTTGCTCTGCGGGACGTCCAGACAGCGACCGGAGGCGGCACTGGCCAGCGCGCTCGCGGTGGACGGCGGCGGCGTGGTCGGCGGGGCGGTGCCACCGCCGCTGACCCGGTACACCACAGTGCCGTGCGACGGCACACTCGCGGAGATGGTCCCGGTGCTGGTGGTGCTGGCGTTGGTCCAGGCGTCCACCAGGGTGAAGGAGGACCCGGACTTGCCGATGGCGGCGGCGGTCGTGGAGATCGTCGTCGTCGCGCCGCCCTGGTTGAACAGGGCCACCGCGACGTCCCCGTTGGCCAGCCGCTTGGCCAGCACCCGGCGGGTGCCGTCGAACGAGACCTGGCCGGCCTGCAACGCCAGTGCGTCCTGGTTGATGGCGACCAGGTTGGCGTTCTTGAGGATGGTCTGGGTGGCGGAGTTCATCGACCGGACGTCGTTGCCCGCGATCAGCGGCGAGGCCATGATCGCCCACATCGCGAAGTGGCTGCGCATCTCCGTGTCGGTCATGCCACCCCGGCCCACCTCCATCATGTCGGGGTCGGTGAACGCGCCGGGCTTCGCGTACGGGGCCAGCGGCACGTTGACGTCGATGATGTTCTGGATGCCCATCGGGTAGCCGTTGGTCTGGCCGCTGTTCCAGGTGTTGGTGATGTCCTCGGTGGTGCGCCACATGTTCGCCACGTCACCCCAGTTGCGCTGCGGGCCCGTCTTGGCGTGGATGCTGTTGGGGTTGATGCTGTAGACGATCGGCCTACCGGTGGCCGCCAGGGCGTCACGCATCTTGGCGAACGTGGCGACCTGCTGGTCGATGGATCCGTTCGGCGAGCACCAGTCGTACTTGAGGTAGTCGACGCCCCAGGCGGCGAACTGGCGGGCGTCCTGCACCTCGTGGCCCTGGCTGCCGGTGGCGCCGGGGTAGCTGTTGAAGTACTGCGCGCAGGTCTTGTCGACAGGCACCTGGTAGATGCCGAACTTCAGCCCCCGGGCGTGGATGTAGTCGCCGAGCGCCTTCATGCCCGACGGGAAGCGGGTCGGGTCACCCTGGATGTTGCCGGCGGAGTCCCGGTTGGGGTTGAACCAGCAGTCGTCGACCACGACGTACTGGTAGCCCAGATCCCGCATCCCGCTGCTGACCAGCGCGTCGGCCGTCTGCCGGATCAACGTCTCGTTGATGTTGCAGCCGAAGGTGTTCCAACTGTTCCACCCCATCGGCGGCGTCCGGGCCACCCCGTTCTCCAACGCCTGCGCCATCGGGGCACGTACGCCCACCAGGGCGGCGGCCAGGAGCAGACCGGCCACCGCCGCCCGCCCCCAACCCCGGGCTCGCACGAATCGCTTCACGAAGTCTCCAATCAGTGGCACCGCGTCGGGCGGGGCGCCGGAAGGCCGTCGACCCACACCATCGGTGTGAGCGCTAACAATGGCCCTCATGTTACGGAAGCGTTTCAACGCATTCAACTACTCCCATATGTTTATGGCTGACCCCACCCGAGATGGCCGGCCACGCGGAGCGGGGGAAGAGACCCGACGGGGCCCGTGATCCGGTCACTCCAACATGGAGCCATCATGGAGCTATCCTGGTTGCCTGACATCGCATACGCTGGCTCCATGCCCACTGGCTCCAGGCCCGGTCGGCGAGCACGCGGCGAGATCGAGGAACTGCCCAGCGGCTCGCTCCGGGTGCGGGTGTACGCCGGGATCGACCCGGTGTCGAAACGTCGGCGCTATCTCACTCGGACGGTGCCCGCCGGCCCGGTCGCGGCCCGGGACGCCGAAGCGCTCCGCATCCTGCTGCTCGACACGGTACGACGACAGCACGAGCGACCGGCCCCGGTGACCGGCGGACCGGTCGGCAACGGGACGGGTACCGACGGCACGGCGACCACCGTCCCCCCCGACGCCACCGTCCCCCCGGAAGCTGCCGTCCGCCCGGGAGCCGTCGAGCCACCCGGAGCCGTCGAGCCCCGCACCACCACCGTGCCGACCACCACGGTGCCGGCTACGACCGTCGTGCCCCCCACGTCCACTCCGGTCCCGGCGATCGGCGGGGCGACGGGGACGCAGCGGCGGGGTCGACGGCGGGGCGAGCCGACCCTGACCACCATCGCCGCGCTGGCGGACGTGTCGGCGCCCACGGTGTCGAAGGTCCTCAACGGCCGCTCGGGGGTCGCGGCGCAGACCCGCTCCCGGGTGGAGGCGTTGCTGCGCGAACACGGCTACCGCCGGCCGGAACTGGGCACGCCGAACGCCAGCGTCGAGGTGGTCTTCTACGGGATGCAGAGCAACCTGGCGGTGACGATCATGCAGGGGGTGCAGCAGGTCGCCGGGGCACATCAGTTCGCCGTCGGCTTCACCGACGCCCGCCGGCAGGTCTCCGAGGGGCGGTTCTGGGCTCGCGACCTGCTGGCCCGCCGTCCGACCGGGGTGATCGTGGTGCACCTCGGCTTCACCTCCGAGCAGCACGCCCTGCTGGTGGCGAGCACGATCCCGCTCGTGGTCCTCGACCCCACCGGCGAGCCGCCGCTGCACGCCGTCCCGTCGGTGACGGCGACCAACTGGAGCGGCGGGTTCGAGGCCGCCCGGCACCTGCTCGACCTCGGGCATCGACGGATCGGGGTGATCTCCGGCCCGACCGAGCGGCTGTGCGCCAGGGCCCGCCTGGACGGCGCACGGGCAGCCCTGGAGGCGGCCGGGGTCGGGCTGCCCGCGCGTTGGCTCCGCGTCGGCCCCTGGTTCTCCTTCGAGGACGGTCTGCGCCTGGGCGGGGAACTCCTGCGGCAGGATCCCGCGCCGACGGCGATCCTGTGCGGCAACGACCTGCAGGCCCTGGGGGTCTACGAGGCGGCCCGGTTGGCCGGTCGCCGGATTCCCCAGGACCTGAGCGTGGTGGGCTTCGACGACATCCCGTACACCACGTTGTGCGGACCGCCGATGACCTCGGTGCGGCAGCCGCTGGCCGAGATGGGGGCCGTCGCCACCCGGATGGTGTTGGCCCTGGCCGCCCACCAGAGTCTCGCCCAGACCCGGGTGGAGCTGGCGACCACGCTTGTGGTGCGGGACAGCACCGCCGTCGTGCGGGAGCGCTGACCCCCGGCGGGGGCGCTGACCCCCGGTCTGCCCGCGCCGGGGCTACCGGGGGGACCTCCTGGAAACCTGTCCTTGTCGTTACCGAACGATTTCGAGTAGCATCCGATTCGATCGATACGGCATGTCGTCATGAGGCGGCCTCCAGCGCACACGGCGCTCTCCAGCGCACACGGCGGTCTCCAGCACACGGCGGTCTCCAGCGCACGAGGCGGTTCCGGCTTCCACCGGTGGCGCACCGCCCGACGCCCATCTCGACGCGCCGGTCGATGTCATGGTTCACCGTCCGGGTCGGCGGGGCCGCCCCCGGCACGGGCGCGGGCCAGTGACCATCGAGGACCGAGGAAGGGACAGAGGCCACACGTTCACCGTCAGTTCGCGCGCCGCCTGCGATCCGTGATGACGAAAATCACGGTACGCGGACGACACTCGGTCACGTCGTCGACCCACCCGGGGCGACACGCCGCGTAGACTCTCGCTGATCCAGCGTTGTCCACGGCGTGTGCGCCCATGCCTTGTTCCTGACGTCCCTGCTCGGACGCCGGGCCGGGCCGCTTCGCCGTCAACGGGCTGCGGGGCGGACCGAGAGGTGTGGGATGACTGTGCGCGCTCCTGCGATGAGAGACGTGGCCCGCCTCGCCGGAGTCTCCCACCAGACCGTCTCGCGCGTCCTCAACGGCCATCCCCACGTGCGTGAACAGACCCGGCTGCGGGTGCAGGCCGCGATCACCGAGCTCGGCTACCGACCGAACCGGGCGGCCCGCACGCTGGTCACCGGCCGGTCACAGGTGCTCGGTGTGGTGGCGCTCAACACCACTCTCTACGGCCCGGCGTCGCTGCTCTCCGCCTTCGAGCTCGCCGCCGCCGAGGCGGGGTTCGCCGTCAGCGTGGGCAGCGTCCGCAACCTGGACCGCACCTCCATCACCGCCGTCGTCGAGCGGCACCTGGCGCACCGGGTGGCCGGCATCGTGGTGATCGCCCCGGTGGAGTCCGCCGGCGAGGCGCTGGAGTGCCTGCCCACCCACATCCCCCTGGTCACCGTGGACGGCGACCCCCGCCGACAGGTGCCACTTGTCACCATCGACCAGGTGGAGGGCGGGCGGTTGGCCACCCGGCACCTGCTCGACGCGGGCCACCGGACCGTCTGGCACGTGTCCGGCCCGGCCGACTGGTTCGACAGCGCGGGGCGGATCGCCGGCTGGCGGGAGACGTTGCAGGCGGCGGGAGCGGAGGTTCCCCCGGTGCTCCAGGCGGACTGGTCCGCCGCCTCCGGGTACCGCTGCGGGCAGATGCTGGCCCGCAGCCCGGAGGTGACCGCCATCTTCACGGCCAACGACGATCTCGCCCTCGGCGTGCTGCACGCGCTGCACGAGCACGGTCGGCGGGTGCCGGAGGAGGTCAGTGTGGTCGGCTTCGACGACGTCCCGGACGCCCCGTACTTCATCCCACCGTTGACCACCGTCCGGCCGGACTTCGACACCGTGGCGGAGGCCAGCCTCGGCCTGCTGTTGACGCAGATCGACGCGGGCGTCGACCACACGTTGCGGCAGACCATCTCCCCCACCCTGATCACCCGGGACAGCGTCGCTCCACCCCGGTGACGGGCGGGCGGACGCCGCGCCCGCCCGCCGTGCCGACCGCCCCGGATCAGGCGAACTCCGCACGCTGGCCGCCATCTATGGACAGTGCCCAGTGTTAACGTTAACGTAACGACAATCGTCGATCCTCGGGAACGAATCCGGGCCGTCCCGGTGACCTCCCGTCGGGTCCCGGGGGCCACGGCCGACGCCGTCGCGGCGGGCGGTGCCGGTCGCAGGCGGCCGGCGCAGAGCGGTCCGAGGCACCAGGACCGCCGCCTGCGGCAGCCGGGGCGGTGCGTCGCGGACGCTCGCACACCCGAGGGCCGACGGTCGGAACCGACGCCCGCACCACACCTCGGCGCGGCGATCACACTCCGGAAGAGAGGCCACCGATGAAGGGCAGTCTGCGCGCCGCGCTGGCAGCCGTCGTCCTCGGTATCGCGGCGACCACCGTCCTGATGACGGCGCAGCCCGCAACCGCGGCGACCCTGACCAGGGTGACGGGTTTCGGCAACAACCCCACCAATCTCAACATGTACCTGTACGCGCCGAGCACGCTGGCGGCCCGACCGGCGCTGCTGCTCCTGGTGCACTACTGCGGGGGCTCGGCCAGTGGGATCTTCAACGGCAACGGACACGACTACGTGACCGCCGCCGACCGCTACGGTTACCTCATCGTCGTACCCGAGGCCACCCGCAGCGGGAACTGCTTCGACGTCTCCACCCCGGCCGCGCTCACCCGCAACGGGGGCGGCGACTCGACCGGGATCATGTCGATGGTCGCGTACGCGCGGCAGCGCTACCCGGTCGACCCGGCCCGGATCGTGGTCTCCGGCTTCTCCTCCGGCGCGATGATGACCAACGTGCTCGCGGCGCAGTATCCCGACGTCTTCACGGCAGCGTCGGCGTTCTCGGGAGTGCCCGCCGGTTGTTTCGCCACCACCGACGGATCGCTGTGGAACAGCAGGTGCTCCGGCGGTAACGTGATCAAGACGGCGCAGCAGTGGGGCGACCAGGCCCGCGCGATGTACCCCGGATACTCGGGCCGCTACCCCCGGATGCAGCTGTGGCACGGAGCCACCGACACCACCCTGGCGTACCCCAACTTCGGCGAAGAGATCAAGCAGTGGACCAACCTGCACGGGTTGAGCACCACGCCCACCCTCACCGACCGCCCGCAGTCCTCCTGGACGCGCACCCGGTACGGCGGGACGGGCCCGCAGGCCCCAGTCGAGGGGATCAGCATCGCCGGGGTGGGTCACCAACTGCCGATGGCCGGCCAACTCGCGTACGCCATCACCTTCCTCGGCCTGGACGGCACCGCGCCGTCGCCCACCCCCACCCCGACGCCGACAGCCACCCCGACGCCGACGCCGACGGTCACCCCGACCCCCACCTCGACCCCGACGCCCACGCCGACGTCGTCGCCGCAGTCAGGGGCCTGCCGGGTCACCGACACGATCAGCGCGTGGAACAGCGGGCTGACCGCGAGCATCACCATCGTCAACACCGCGACCACCACGCTCAACGGATGGTCCCTGGGGTTCACCCTCCCCGCCGGGCAGGTCATCACCGGCGGCTGGAGTGCCAGCTACTCGCCGAGCAGCGGCCAGGTCACCGCCACGAACGTCAGCTACAACGGCACGCTCGCCCCGGGCGCGGCGACCACGATCGGCTTCCAGGCCACCCACACCGGCAACGCCGCCGCCCCCACGGCGTTCACCCTGAACGGTGCGACCTGCGTGGTCGCCTGACCCGCCGTACCCACCCGCGTCCGTCGTCCCCGCGCGCCCACCATCGTCCCCGCGCGGCGTCCAGCGTCGACCCGTCCACCGCTCTGCCGGGACGCAGCGCACCGTCCACCCACCACCGGGAGATCCCGTGCGAGAGACCCGATTGCTCCGCCGACGGCCGGCGCTGGTCGCCGCCGCCACCCTCATGCTCGTCACCGCCGCAGCCGTCCAGACATCGGCATCGGCGGCCGCCGCCGGATGTCAGGTCAGCTACTCCGTCGGCTCGTCCTGGCAGGGCGGCTTCAGTGCCAACGTCACAGTCACCAATCTCGGTGACGCGATCAGCGGATGGCGGCTGGTCTGGAGTTACACCGCAGGGCAGACCATCACCCAACTGTGGAACGGCAGCTACGCCCAGGCCGGCGCTCAGGTCACCGTCACCAACGCCAGCTACAACGCCGCGATCCCCACCAACGGCACCGCGAGCTTCGGCTTCAACGGGGCCTGGACCGGCAGTAATCCCGCCCCGGCCTCGTTCAGCCTGAACGGCACCACCTGCACCGGAGGGGTGAACCCGACCACCCCGCCGCCGACCACCGGCCCACCGCCGACCACGCCACCGCCGACCACCCCGCCCCCGACCACCCCACCGCCCGGCACCAGCCAGCCGTGTGACATCTACGCCGCCGGTGGCACCGCCTGCATCGCGGCGCACAGCACCACCCGGGCGCTCTACGCCGCCTACAACGGCTCGCTCTACCAGGTGCGCCGGTCCTCGGACAACACCACCAGGAACATCGGTGTGCTCTCGCCCGGCGGACGGGCCAACGCCGCCGGCCAGGACAGCTTCTGCGCGAACACCAACTGCGTCATCACGATCATCTACGACCAGTCCGGACGCGGCAACAACCTCGGCTACCAGGGGGCCGGCGGCGTCGGTGGCGCCGTCCAGCCGGCGGTCGCGAACAAGGAGTCGGTGACGGTCGGCGGCGACAAGGTGTACTCGCTCTACATCCCCGGCAAGAGCAGTTACTGGCGCGACGGTCACCTGACCGGGGTGCCGACCGGGGCCGCGCCGGAGGGCATGTACATGGTCACCAGCGGCACCCACGTCAACAGCGGTTGCTGCTTCGACTACGGCAACAGCGAGACCACCCGTCGCGCCGACGGCACCGGCGCGATGGACGCGATCTACTTCGGCACCAGCTGCTGGTTCGGTGGCTGCTCCGGCTCCGGGCCCTGGGTGCAGGCCGACCTGGAGTACGGCCTCTACCCGGGCGGCAGCAGTTCCTGGAACTCCAACCAGCGGGCGTTCACCAGCAAGTTCGTCACCGCCACCCTGAAGAACAACGGCACCTCGCGCTTCGCCATCAAGGGCAGCAACGCCCAGTCCGGCAGCCTCTACACCCTCTACGACGGCTCGCTGCCGCGCGGCTACAGCCCGATGAAGAAGCAGGGCGCGATCATCCTGGGCAGCGGCGGGGACTGCTGCATCGACAACACCAACCAGAGCGTCGGCACGTTCTACGAGGGGGCGATGGTCGCCGGCTACCCGTCGGACGCGACCGAGAACGCGGTCCAGGCGAACATCACCGCCGCCGGCTACCGCTGATGCGACGACCCGAGGAGGTTCGATGGACCACCGCACCGTACGACCGGCAGTCCGACGGACGGCCGTCCTGCTGGCCGCGATGCTGGTGCTCGTGACCGGTCTGGTCGGCACCCCGTCACCGGAGCCGGCACGGGCCTGGGACAACGGCGTCGCCGACACCCCGCCGATGGGCTGGAACAGTTACGACTCGTTCAACTGGAGCGTCACCGAGGCCGACGTCCGGGCCAACGCCGACTACATGGGCGCGAACCTGCGGCAGTACGGCTGGCAGTACATCGTCGTCGACTGGGCCTGGTACTTCCCCGGGCAGCACAACGGCAGCCCCAACCAGGACGCCAACCTGCAACCCCGGCTCCGGATGGACGGCAACGGCCGGCTGCTGCCCGACACCACCCGGTTCCCGTCGGCGACCGGCAGCAACGGGTTCAAGCCGCTTGCCGACCACGTGCACGCGCAGGGGCTGAAGTTCGGCGTACACCTGATGCGGGGGATTCCCCGGCAGGCGGTCGCGGACAACGTGCCGATCCTCGGCACCTCCTGCCGGGCCAACCAGATCGACGCCGGCAACAGCGCGGCCTGGCTCAACCTGATGTGGGGGCTGGACATGACCAACCCCTGCGCCCAGGCGTACCTCGACTCGGTGTTCCAGCTGCTGGCCTCGTGGGGCGTCGACTTCGTGAAGATCGACGACATCGCCGCGCCTACCTACCGGCAGTCGGAGGTCGACGGATACCGGCTGGCGATCCAGCACAGCGGCCGACCGATGGTGCTGAGCCTGTCGCCGGGCGCGACGCCGCTGTCCGCCGGACCGCACGTGCAGAACAACGCGCACATGTGGCGGATCGTCAACGACCTGTGGGACAACTGGTCCTCCCTCGACGCCCTCTTCGACCAGCTCCGCAACTGGACGCCGTACCGCAAGACCGGTGCCTGGCCCGATCCGGACATGATCCCGATCGGTCGGCTGTCCAAGTACGGCCCGGTCGGCTCGCCGCGGTACTCGAACCTCACCGCGGACGAACAGCGCACCCTGATGACGCTGTGGGTGATCAACCGGGCGCCGCTGATGTGGGGCGGCAACCTGGTGGAGAACCGGGCGGCGGAGCTGGCGCTGATGACCAACAGCGCGGTGCTCGCGGTCGACCAGCGCAGCGCCAGCAACCGGCAGCTCACCGGCGGCACCCGGCAGGTGTGGGTCGCCGACGTGCCGGACAGCACCGACCGGTACGTCGCGCTGTTCAACCGGGAGGGTGCGGCGGCCACCGTGTCGATGAACCTGGCCGACCTCGGCATCGGCTCGGCCACCGCGACCGACCTCTGGTCCGGCGCGGCCCTCGGCACCTCGACCGGGACGTTCAGCCGCTCGTTGCCCGCCCACGGCGCCGGGCTCTACCGGTTGACGCCCCAGACCACAACCCCGACGCCGACGACGTACACCCTGACGGCGCAGCACAGCGCCAAGCTGTTGGACGTCAGCAACGCCGGTACGGCCGACGGCACCAACGTCGTGCAGTGGACCGCGAACGGTCAGGCCAACCAGCGGTGGCGGTTCCAGGACGCCGGTGCTGGCTATTACACGGTGACCAGCGGCAACAGCGGCAAGTGCCTCGACGTCTCCGGCGGTGCCGGCACGACCGCGGACGGTGCCCGGGTGGTGCAGTGGACCTGCAACGGCGGCACCAACCAGCAGTGGCGACTCCAGGACGTCGGTGACGGTCAGGTGCAACTGGTCGCCCGGCACAGCAACAAGTGTCTCGACGTGCTCAACGCCGGCCTGACCGACGGGGTGCAGGTCGTGCAGTGGACCTGTGGCACCGGCGCGAACCAGCGGTGGCGGCGTACGCCGGTATGACGGGGAGGAACCGGTCTCGTACCGGGTGAGGGCAGACGCAGGGCCGGGTTCGCTCCCCGGCCCTGCGTCTGCGATCGGAGTACCGCCGCCCGCCGGAACACGTCGGCCACCCGGCGCGCGGGACCACGCCGACGGGGCGGGGCGACGCCCCCGGCGCATCGCGCCGGGGGCGCACCCGTCACCGGCGTCCGGTCAGCTCCGGGTCCACTTCTGGCTGTTGCTGCTGTTGCAGGTCGACAGGACCATCAGGGTGCCGTTGGCGGTGCCGGCGGCGTTGGGCGTCAGGCACAGCCCGGACTGCACGCCGGTGACCGTGCCGTCGGTGTTGACGTTCCACTGCTGGTTGGCGCCGCTGTTGCAGTCCCAGATGATCACCCGGGTACCCGAGGTGGTCCCCGAGCGTTCGGCGTCCAGGCACTTCGTGCCGTACACCTGGAGTTGCTTGCCGGCCGTCGTCGTCCACTGCTGGTTGGTGCCGCTGTTGCAGTCCCAGAGCGCGAGCTGGGTGCCGTTGGTCTGTGACTGCGACGGTACGTCCAGGCACCGGCCGGCGTTGACGTTGCGCAGCGCCGACGAGGTGCCGCCGCCCACTCCCGGGACGACGCTCAGGTTGTCGAACTGGGCGGTCTGCCCCTGGCTGGTGCCGAGACCGACGAGACCCGCGCCGAACGACGAGTCGGTGGCCGTGCCCACGGTCACCCCGTCGATGGTGGCGGTGATGGTGCTGCCCGAGAAGCCGAGCGCCAGGCTGTGCCAGCGGTTGGTGCCCAGTGCGGCGACCGTACCGCTACGCAGGGTGGTGAGCTGGTTGCTGGTGTTGTTGCGCAGGATCGACCAGTTACCGCCATCGGTCACCCGCAGGAAGTAGGCGTTCTGGGCGCTGACCGGGTCCAGCGTCTGGCTGCCCACCCGGCCCTCCACCTGGACGTAGCCGGTCTTCTCCAGCAAGGCGTCGGCGGAGACGGTGTAGTTGTTCCAGTTCAGGTTGCCACCGTAGGTGCTGGGGTCGGCAAGCGTCTTCCAGGTGATCGGCGCCATCGGGGAGGACTGGCGCAGGCAGATGCCGGACCGGCCGCCGCCGCACGCGGCGGTCTCGAACGCACCCTGGTTGTCCTGGAGGTACTTCGCCAGCTTGCCGACAGGGTAGCTGTCGAAGTCGTCGCTGTAGGGCAGGCTCAGTTGACCCTGCGCGGGGCTGGTCGCGGTGCCCTTGCCACCACCACCGGTGGTGGTGATCGTGTAGAGGTGGCCCGGCTGCACGGTCAACGAGTAGGCACCGCCGGACGGGGTGATGTCGGCGCCACGGACGAAGTGGTCGGCGGTGTTGTTGGAGTTCAGGTTGGTCGACCAGACGTGCACCGCACCGGTGGAGAGGCCGCCGGTGACGTTGAGGTTCAGCGTCTGCGCGGCGGTCGCGTCCATGGTCTCGATGACCGTGGTGTAGTCGGAGTTGTTCGTCGACTTCAACGACACGTAACTGCCGTTGTTGCGGACGCCGCCGAGGTAGCCGCCGGACGAGTCGAGGTACTTCCAGCCCGGCGCGGTGAACTGGCTGGTGTGCGCGAGCGTCCAGGCGTTCTTGCCGACCGCGTACCAGCCGGACCAGGGCTGGTTGGCAAGCATCAGCCCGACGGTGGCCCAGGGGATGTTCGTGGTGGTCGCGCCGATCAGGTTCCAGTTGATGTACGCGGTCATCTTCCCGTCGAGGTAGCCCCGGTTGATGCCACGCGCCAACGGCTTGGCGCCGTCGTTGTAGTCCTGCGAGCCGCCCTCGCTGTTCCACAGCGTCTCGCCGGTGGCGGTGGCGTTCGCCGACACCGTGCAGGTGGACTGCGCGGCCAGGTAGCCGCACGGGTAGTGGCCGCCGATCACGTCGATCGCGTTGCGCAGGTTCGCGTTGTTGACGGCCACGTTGGCCGGGTTCCAACTGCCCGGGTAGTCGTCGCCGAAGATGAGCTTCACGCCGCCGTAGCCGTTGTTGTTGAGCGCGGTCCGCAGGTTGATGGTCCAGTTGGCGTCGTACTTGCGCTCGTTCTGGGCGGCGGTGAGGTAGTCGAGGGTCAGGTTGTGCTGCTTGGCGCAGCCCAGCCAGGCCAGGTGGTAGTCGATCGAGTCCTGGGACATGAAGGTGCCGTTGCCGATCCAGCCCGGTGCGCCCCAGGCCAACCCGACGAGCTTGATGTTCGGGTTGCGGAGCTTGGCCTGCTCCATGATCCACCACTCGTAGCCACGGTTGCAGTCGAGGTCACCGCGGAAGTGGGAGTGGCTCGGCTCGGCACCGCTCGTGGAGTTGGTGTCGCCGCCGATCTCCACCTTGAGAATCTGCAGGGACGCGCCGTAGTTGGGCTTGAACAGGTAGTCCAGGATCTGACCACGCTGCGGCTCCGGGTAGTCGATCAGCAGTCGGCTGTTGCCGCCGCCGCCGCTGACCGCGCCGACGCCGTCGAACGTACGGCCCCCCGACGCGCCGTTGATGGTGATGGAGGTGGCGGCCCGGGCTGGCTCGGCGAACCCGCCGACCAGGCCGCTGGCCGCCAGCACGCTGCCGGCGACCAGGAGCGGCAGGGCTGTGGGGCGGCGGAGGAACCGGGTGATTCCTGACATGAGTGGTTCTCCTTCGGAACGACTCGACACCGTGGACCCTCGTCACACCGCTGCGACGGTCCACCGGCTTGATGGTTGGGGGGTCGGCGCGGGACTCAGCGGGGGTGCCGGGGGGTGCGAACCGGTGACCCACCCGGGGCAGAGCCGCCCGCCAGGTCGAGAATCCGGCCCGCCCGTCAGAACGCCGCATGGACGACGTGATCAACCCACAACATCGACGAAAGTCGATAGAAGGTCATCATACGTCATACCCGTGATCGTGCAAGATGGTCGCCCCGGGCGACCAAACACCGGATGGAGCCGCCCTGATCGCCGCCGACCCGCAGACGCGGCAGTGGTGGCAGCTGACCGGCCCGTGTCAGGAGTCGCTCGCCAAGGCCGGTCGGGGGACTTCTGGGCTCCGATGCGCGAGGTCTGGCACCTGCCGGACGGGGCCGCCCGCACCACGTCCGGGTGGCCGACCCTAGGGATCGGCCACCCCGACGTCGAAGCGGTCCGGTGGTCAGCTGGCCGTGCAGGTCGGGGTCACGCCCGCCGCGCTGCCAGTGCCCTGGAAACCGAACTCGGTCGACTGGCCCGCACCGAGCTGACCGTTGTAGTCCACATTCGTGAACCGCACCGTCCCGGAGGCACCACTGGCCGTCGCCGACCACGTGCCCGTCACACTCGTACCACCGGGCAGCGGCACACTCACCGTCCACCCACGCGTACCCGAGGAACCCGCGGTCACCTTCACCGTGGCCACGAAACCACCCGTCCACGAGTTCAACGACACCGACGCCGCACACCCGCCGGTTGCCGGCGGAGTCGTGACCGGTGGCGTCGTCGGGTTCGGCGGCGTCGTCGTGGGGTTCGGCGGTGGGGTGGTCGGATTCGGCGGGGTCGTCGTCGGATTCGGCGGCGGCGTGGTGGGGCTGGCGCTGTCGAAGCCGAGGAAGCGGACGGCCTGGGCGGCGTCGAACGGGATGGAGTGGCCGTACCCCTGGAAGCTGATCGCCTCCACCGGCGGCGTGCCACCGGTGCCGCCGTAACGGGTCCGGGTGGCGCTGGTCTGCGGGTAGTCGGTGGAACTGGGGGTCTGGGACACGCCGAGCACGTTGGTCCACTGCTTGACCTGCTCGCCGAAGTTGACATAGCTCAGCGTGGTGTCCGTGGTGCCGTGCCAGATCTGCATCCGGGGCCGCTTGCCGGTGTAGCCGGGGTAGGCGTTACGCACCAGATCGCCCCACTGCTGCGGGGTCTTGACGATCCGTCCGCCGGAACACTCGCTGTTCCACTCCGAGCCGTTGGTCGTGGCGAAGCAGCCGAACGGCACGCCGGAGGAGCTGATCCCGGCGTGGAACACGTCCGGGTAGACGCCCGCCATCACGTTGGTCATCATGGCGCCGGAGGAGAACCCGATGACGCCGATCCGGCTCGCATCGACCGGATAGCGGCCCCGGACATAATCGATCATGGACTTGAGGCCGACGGGGTCGCTGCCGCCGTCGCGCCGCAGGGCCTGCGGGGAGGAGACGTCCCAGCACTTGCTGCTGCGGGTCACCGACGGGTAGATCACGATGTAGCCGTAGCGGTCGGCGAGGGAGCTGAGCCCGAAGGTGGAGTGCACCGCCGGGCCACTGCCGGTGCAGTAGTGCAGTGCCAACAGCAGCGCGGGCCGGGCCGCCACCCGATCCGGCACGTAGAGGTGCATCTGGAGATTTGTCGGGTTGGTGCCGAAGTTGGTCACCTGGGCCAGCGTCGCGGCCGACGCCGGGGTGGGGGCCGTGACCACGGCCGTCATCGTCGCCAGGGCGCTCGCCAGCGCGGCGGCCAGCAGGGTGATTCGTGATCTCATCGACGGTTCCTCTGTCGGAAGTCGGAAGTCGCCGGACGACGTGCCCGGCCCGCGCCTCGACTCCGCCGACGGACAGCGGTCCGACCCGGCAGGCGACGGCCCGGATCGATGTACGTCGAGCCGGTCGGGTGGCCGTGGACCGTCGGCCCGACCCGGTGTCCCCGGGTCGGGCCGACGGCGTAACTCAGCTGGCGGTGCAGGTGGGGGTCATCCCCGCACCACTGCCGTTGCCCTGGAAACCGAACTCGGTCGACTGACCCGCACCGAGCTGACCGTTGTAGTCCACATTCGTGAACCGCACCGTCCCGGAGCTACCACTGGCCGTCGCCGACCACGTGCCGGTCACGCTCGCCCCACCCGGCAACGTCATGCTCACCGTCCAACCACGCGTACCCGAGGAACCCGCGGTCACCTTCACCGTGGCCACGAAACCACCCGTCCACGAGTTCAACGACACCGACGCCGAGCAACCCGACCCACCCGGCGGCGGAGTCGTCGGGTTCGGGGGCGTGGTGGTCGGGTTCGGCGGGGTGGTGGTCGGGTTCGGCGGGGTGGTCGTCGGGATACCCGTGCCGGAGTTGAGGGCGTTCAGCACGGCGTCGTACGCCGGCTTCTTGTTGCCGTTGCAGTCGAACAGCAGGGCGTTGTCGGAGCCGCGCCACGAGTCGCAGTCCCGCACCCCCCACACGGTGATGCCGGTGCACCGGGAGACGGCCATGCAGGCCCGGGTGACCCCGGCGTAGACGTTGGCCTGGTTGCCACCGGTCATCACGTCCAGCTCGGTGATCTGGACGTCCACACCGAGATCGGCGAAGCGCTGCAGGTTGGCCTGGTAGTCACCGGACAGCGAGGTGCCCAGGTGCGACTGGAAACCCACGCAGTCGATCGGCACGCCACGGGACTTGAAGTCGCGCACCATGTTGTAGATGCCCGTCGACTTCGCGTTGATCCCGTCGGTGTTGTAGTCGTTGTAGCAGAGCTTCGCGCCCGGGTCGGCGGCGCGGGCGGCCCGGAACGCCGCCTCGATCCAGTCGTTGCCGGTGCGCTGGAGGTTCGAGTCACGACGCCCGCCGCTGTTGCCGTCGGCGAACGCCTCGTTCACCACGTCCCAGGCGTAGATCTTGCCACGGAAGTGGGTGGCGACCTGGGTGACGTGGTTGATCATCGCGCTGCGCAGCGCGCTGCCGGACATGCTCTGCGCCCAGCCCGGCTCCTGCTGGTACCAGAGCAGGGCGTGCCCACGCACGCTCATCCCGTTGGCCTGGGCGTGGCTGACCAGCCGGTCGCCGCCGGTGTAGACGAACCGGCCCTGGCTCGGCTCGGTGGCGTCCCACTTCATCTCGTTCTCGGCCACGACCGAGTTGAACTCGCGGTTGAGAACCGTGGTGTAGGTGCTGGTGGACAGCTTGCCCGTCGCGACCGCCGCACCGAAGTAGCGGCCCTTCTCGGCCGCCGCCGCCCGCAGGGTCGTCCCGGCGCTGGCGGCAGGGGCCATCGCCAACGTCATCCCGACGGTGAGTGCGCCGGCGACGGCGAGTGTCGCCGTCGCTAGCAGGGCTCTCTTGGGTCTCATGTCGCATCCTTTGCAATGTGGGTGCAGCGGTGGTGGGGTGCGGGATTCCACTTCCGGCGGTGGGCTGCGCCGGTCGACGCGGATCGCCGCGCGGCCAACGACTGCGGATGTCGACGAAACCCTCGCCGCAGTCCACCCTGGCCCTCGACGCCGGTGACCTCGACACCGCGACCGGAGCCCGGGTCGGCGAGAGGATCGCCCGGTGGTGGGGACAGTGGAACGCCGCCCGAAAAGGGAGCCATGATCCTCCTCCACAGAGGAAACCGGGCCGGCCCCGGCGAAATGTCCAGCCCCTACGCGTACGGGACTGGTCGCGCCGTCACCGACATCTGCTGATGGGAATCCGATCCGACGTCCCGCATGCCCTGGGGGGACGTCGTGATCCGAGGTTCGACCAGCACGGCTCGCCCGGTGAGCCACAGGTGTGGTTGTCCTCGACATCGACTGTGAGCGATAACATGTCATTCGTCAAGTCGTAACGAAGCGAGCCAGGCCGATCCATGGACCACCGTCGCCGCCGGGCCGGGCGGGCCGTAGAGTCTCTCGCCGTGATCGAGATCGGCGCCCAGATCGACCTGCTCCACCCCGCCGACCGGGTCTGGCGTGCGGTGACCGATCCGGCGCTGCTCGCCCGATGGTTCGCCGAGGCCGAGGTGCATCCCGGGCAACCGGGCCGGTGGCTGGTCCACACCGCCGCGCTGCCCGGCTTCGACACCGACGTCGAGGCCGAGGGCGTCAACCGGCGGGAGCCGGAACTGATCGTCGTACGGTGTCATGAGGGTGCCCGGACCAGCCTGCTGACCTGCGCCGTCACCCCCACCGGTGCGGGCTGTCGGGTGCTGGTCCGGGAGACGGTTGAGCACGGTGACTGGCCTGCCGAGCAGGGTGCGCGCCGCGAGGAATGCTACCGGCAGGCGCTGGCAGGCAGGCTGCCCGCCCTGCTCGACTGGCTGGCGTTCCGCCAGGTCGACCTGCGGCAGGACAGCGCCGCCCCGACCGCCGTACTGCCGGTGGCCCTGATGGCCGACGTGGGCCGGACGCCGGCCCGTCGCCGCGCCACCGGGACGGTCGCCGGGCTGGGCGCGACGGCGTTGGCCCTCGGGCTGGCGGGGTGGGTCCTGTTGCCCGGAGAGCCGCCCGCCGACCCCGGGTCGAGTCCGGCGTCCCCGCCGGTCGGGTCCACCGCCACGCCCCGCCCGTCCCGGTCCGCTGCGGCGGTGCGCCCGACGCCGAGCAGCACACCGACCACGACGCCGAGCAGCGCCCGGCCGAGCCGCACCCCGTCGGCGGCCCCGTCGAGGACCCCCGCGCCGACTCCCCCGGCGGTCGGCGCGCTGGACGCCCGCTACGAGACCGTGTCGACCCGGGTCTTCGGTTACACCGGCGAGGTGGTGGTCGACAACCCGGGTGGGACGCCGGCCGCGGACTGGACGGTGCGCGTCACCCTGCCCCGGGGCAGTTCGGCCGCCGAGGTGAGCGGGGCAGACTGGCAGCAGGACGGGCAGTCGGTCACCTTCACCGGGCCGGCCGTCCCGGCGGGCGGGTCGCAGGTGATCCGGTTCGACGTCCGCACCGCCGACCCGGTCACCAAGGCTCCGGCGGGCTGCACCGTCGACGAGCACCCCTGTGCCGGCCTGTGAGCTGACGCCGGCCGGAGCGGTGAGGCCGCCGGCTGCGCTGCCGGCCGGTCAGTCACGTCGCCGGCGACGCTGCCGGCCGGTCAGTCAGGTCGTGGGCGGTGCGGTGCTCTCCCGGACGGTGAGGGTGGTTGCCAGCTCCAGCCGGACCTGGGTGGTCCGCTCCCCCCGCCCGAGCGCGAGGGCCAGCTCGGTGGCGGTGGACGCCATCTCGACCAACGGCTGGTGCACGGTGGTCAGCGCGGGATCGACCAGGGCGGCCATCGGCAGGTCGTCGAAGCCCACCACGCTGAGGTCGGTGGGGATCCGCAGCCCCAGCGCCCGGGCGGCCTGGTAGACGCCGAGCGCCTGCAGGTCGTTGCAGGCGAAGATCGCCGTCGGGCGGTCGGGGCGACGCAGCAGGTCGAGCGCTGCGGCGCGACCGTCGGTGGGGTTCAGGCCGGTGTGGACGAGCAGGTCGGCCTCCATCGGCAGACCGGCCGCATCGAGGGCGGACCGGTGGCCGTCCAGCCGGGCGCGGCAGCACAGGACGTGCTCCGGGCCGCCGATCATCGCGATGCGTCGGTGGCCGAGCCCGATCAGGTGGCGGGTGGCCGACCGGCCACCGGCCCAGTTCGTCGCGCCCACGAAGGGCACGTCCTCGGGCAGTTCGGTGGTGGGGTCGAAGACCACGAACGGGATCCCTCGGGCGCGCAGCCGCTGGTGCTGCTCCGCATCCAGTTGGGCCACCATGACCAGGCAGTCCGGCCGGCGGGAGAGGGTGTCGTCGATCCAGTACCGGATCGCGTTGCGCTGCGGCCCGAACTCGGTCAGTACGACGCCGACGCGGTGTCGCCGCGCCGCCCGTTCGACGCCCCGGATGATCTCCAGGCCCCACATGTCCTCGATCTCGTCGAAGACCAGCTCCATGATGTTGCTCCGGGTCGCCGGGGCGGTCCTGCGGTAGCCGTGGTGACTGATCGCCGCCTCGACGCGGGCCCGGGTGTCCGCCGCGACACCGGACCGGCCGTTGATCACCTTCGACACGGTCGGCACCGACACGCCTGCCGATTCGGCGATCGCCGCGATCGTCACCGGCCTGGTCGGATCGACGAACGCCGCCAGGTCTCCGCCCGACGTACCCGACTCGACGTGCCCCAACCCGGCCTCCTCGGCGGTGACAGCGGCTGCCGGTCGCGCCCGGCATCGCCACGTGACCGGGCGCCGGCATCGTTCAGGGACCCAGAATAACCTGACCGCCGCCCGCCCGACCCGGCGCAGGAGTCAGATACGTACCAGAAACTTTCCTTCTGTTCTCGATAGAACACGGGGTGACCGCCGGGCGGACAGCGGAGGCATTCGGGGGCAGGCTCGCCAGAACGGACTTCTCCACCCCGGCCCGCCCTCCCATTGACGCACATCGACCGATACTTGTAGGGTCTGCGACGGAAACTTTCTGGAGTGGGGCTCCGATCGTTTCCAGGCGGGAGCCTCGCCATTTCTCGCGGACGCCCCGGGCAGCGTCCGCACCCGCCACGTCCCGGCCGGGCCGTCGGACGACCACCCCACCCGCGCAACCCGGTTCTCCCGGTGGCGCTGGTGGGTGCCCGACCCGATCCGGTCGACCTCGGCACCGGCCGGGATGGCCCGGCCGGTGAGACCTTCGACGACCCACACCAATCCGGTGCCACCATGGCGAGGAGTTCCCTGATGAGTTCCCAGAACGTCCGAAGAATGCGCCAGCGGGCCGGCCTGCTGGCCGGTGCGCTCGCCGCGCTGCTGCTGGCGGGCCTGATGGTCGCCGGCAACGCGCAGGCCGCCGCCGGCTGTCGCGTGGCGTACACCGTGCCGTCGCAGTGGCAGGGCGGCTTCACCGCCGACGTCAAGGTCACCAACCTCGGCGACGCGGTCAACAGTTGGAGCCTGGCCTGGACCTTCCCGGCCGGCCAGCGCGTCACCCAGGCCTGGAACGCGACGGTCACCGCCTCCGGCAACGAAGCGACCGCCAAGAACCTCAGTTACAACGGATCGATCGCCACCAACGGCACGGTCTCCTTCGGCTTCAACGGGTCGTGGTCGGGCAGCAACCCCGTACCGACCTCGTTCACCCTCAACGGGGTCGCCTGCACCGGGAGCGTGGGCGGCACGCCGACGCCGACCGCCACCACCGCTCCGCCGTCCCCGACGCCGACCACCTCCCCCTCGCCGTCACCCTCGCCAGGTGGTGACGCGATGGCGACGGTGGCCGCGATGCAGCCCGGCTGGAACCTGGGCAACACCCTCGACGCCATCCCCGACGAGACCTCCTGGGGCAACCCGCTGACCACCCAGGCCCTGCTGCGCCAGGTGCGCTCGCAGGGCTACAACAGCATCCGGATCCCGGTGACCTGGACCGACCACACCGGACCGGCGCCGACCTACACCATCGACCCGGTCTGGTTGGCCCGGGTCCGCCAGGTGGTCGACTGGTCGCTGGCCGAGGGCTTCTACGTGATGATCAACCTGCATCACGACTCCTGGCAGTGGATCAACGGCTATCCCGGTGACCGCACCACCGTGCTGAACAAGTACAACGCGCTGTGGACCCAGATCGCCGGCACGTTCCGTGACCACTCGGCCAAGCTGGTGTTCGAGAACATCAACGAGCCGCAGTTCACCGGCACCTCCGACGACGCCCAGGGCGACGAGGTGCTGCGGGAGCTGCACCTGGCGTTCGTCCGCCTGATCCGCCAGTCCGGCGGCGGCAACGCCACCCGGCTGCTGGTGCTGCCCACCCTGTACACCAGCGGCGAGCAGGCCCGGATGGACGCGCTGAACACCACGATCAGCCAGCTGCGCGACCCCAATATCGCCGCGACCATCCACTTCTACGGGTACTGGCCGTTCAGCGTCAACATCGCCGGCGGCACCCGCTACGACAGCAACGTCGAGCAGGACCTGGTCGGCACCTTCGAGCGGGCCCGCACCTCCTTCGTCGCCCGCGGCATCCCGGTGATCATCGGTGAGTGGGCGCTGCTCAGCTACGACTACACCCGGCCCGGCATCATCGAACGCGGCGAACTGCTGAAGTTCTTCGAGGCCGTCGGCTACAACGCCCGCATCCGCAACCTCACCACCATGCTCTGGGACGCGGGCTCGTTCCTCGAACGCAACACCCTGCAATGGCGGGACCAGGGCATCTACGACCTGATGAAGGCGAACCTGACCACCCGCTCGGCCACCGCGTCCTCCGACCAGGTCTACCTGCCCCGCACCGGCACCATCACCAGCAAGTCGCTCACCCTGAACCTCAACGGCGTCTCGTTCCAGGGACTGCGGCAGGGCAGCACCAACCTGGTCAACGGCACCGACTACACCGTCTCCGGCAGCACGCTCACCCTGACGGCGTCGGCGCTGACCCGACTGGCCGGCAACCGCGCCCCGGGGGTCAACGCCACCATCGAGGCCCGCTTCTCCGCCGGCGTGCCGTGGCGGATCAGCATCATCTCCTACGACAAGCCGACCCAGTCGGCGGCCACCGGCACCACCGGCTCGTTCGCCATCCCCACCCAGTTCCGCGGTGACCAGCTCGCCACCATGGAGGCCAAGTACGCCGACGGCAGCGGCGCCGGACCGGCCAACTGGACCTCCTACAAGGAGTTCTGGACGCACTTCCAGCCGGACTACAGCGCCAACACCATCCTGCTGAAGCCCGAGTTCTTCGCCGAGGTCAACGACGGCCCGGTCACGCTGACCTTCCACTTCTGGAGCGGCACGCAGGTGACGTACCGCATCACGAAGTCCGGAAGTACGGTCACCGGCAGCCCGGTCTGACCGTCGAGGGGCGACGCGGCCGACCGGGCCGCGTCGCCCCTCCCCCCGTGACAGCGGCGCTACGAACGGCTCAGTGGGGCCTCCGTGTCGAGTCGGGACAGCTTCTGCGGGTTACGGACGGCGTAGACCCGGGTGATCCGGCCGTCGGAGATCACCAGGCCCGCCACCGTGTCCAGCACACCGCCGACGTCGAACCGCACCGCCGGCCCCCCGTTGAGCCACGTCGGCCGGGCCACGAAGTCGCCGGCCAGCCTGGCCAGCCCGCCGAACAGCGCCGCCACCCGTTCCGCGCCCTCGACCGGTCGCCGGGCCGCCGTGACCACACCACCACCGTCGGAGACCACCACCACGTCCGGCGCGAGCACCTCCAGCAGCTCCCGCAGGTCGCCGCCGCGTACCGCGGCAAGGAACCGCTCGACGACGATCTCCTGCTCGGCCCGGCTCACCCGTATCCTCGGTCGCCGGGCGGCCACGTGCTCCCGGGCGCGGTGGGCGATCTGCCGGACCGCCGCCGGGGACCTGCCGACCGCCGCCGCGATCTCGTCGTACGGCGTCTCGAAGACCTCCCGGAGCACGAACACCGCCCTTTCGACGGGCCCCAGGGTCTCCAG
Organism: Micromonospora sp. DSM 43699; assembly: GCF_055517075.1. Taxonomy (NCBI): domain Bacteria; kingdom Bacillati; phylum Actinomycetota; class Actinomycetes; order Micromonosporales; family Micromonosporaceae; genus Micromonospora; species Micromonospora sp. DSM 43699. The sequence continues at coordinate 33,027 of NZ_JBTMMT010000016.1, read as the reverse complement.
CACGGTCAGCACCGCGAACGAGACGCTCTCGGCCAGCTCGACGTCATCGGCCACGTCGGGGCTGGTCAGTAGCGGCTCGGGAAGCCACTCGCCGACGTACTCCTCGCGTCGGCGGGCCAGCGTCCGCAGCCGGTTGAGCGCCTGCCGGGTGACGATCCGCACCAGGTACGCCCGGGGGTCGCGGACGTCCGCCCGCACCGGCCCGCCGAGGGCCGCCCACCGCAGCCAGGTCTCCTGCACGACGTCCTCGGCATCGGCGGCGGAGCCGAGCAACTCGTAGGAGACCGTGAACAGCAGACTGCGGTGGGAGACGAACGGGTCGTCGTTCATGCCGCCGGCACCGCGCTGTCCGGCAGGGCCCGGGGCGGCAACGGCGGCAACCCGCACGACGCGGCGAAGCCCTGGGCCTCGATCCCGAGCGCGAAGTTCGTCCGCGCGAACTGGTTGGCCAGTGCGATCCAGGCGGTGAGTTCGACCATCCCCGCCGCCCCGAGCCGCCCCAGCAGCCGGGCGGAGAGCGCGTCGGTGACGGTCGGCGGGGTCTGCGTCATCGCCTCGGCGTACTCCAGCACGTCCCGCTCCAGCGGGGTGAAGGCGTCCGACTCCCGCCACCGGGGCACCTGCCGCGCCTTGGCCACGTCGAGGCCGTCGTCGTATGCCTGGAAGTACCCCAGGTCGAGGCAGAACGTGCAGCCGATCTGGGCGGCCACCGCCATCTGCGCGTACGACTTGAGGTTCTTGTCGCAGGCCTTCCACCTGCTGGACTTCTGGCCCAGGCCGAGGCTGAACCGGAGCACCGGCCGGTGGTGCCACATCACTTCGAGGGGGCCGGCCACGTCGCCGAACATCTTCCGGCTGAACGTCTTCAGCACCGCGCCGTAGAGGCCGGTGATCTCGGCCCTGGGAACCCTGGTGTGGCTGCTCATGTCGCCTCCTGGTCGGCTGGTCTCGCCATGGAGACACCGGCCGGCAGCTTCGTGTGACAGTTCGGCCGCGGGTCGTCAGGGCAGCCAGGAGGCCTCGGCCAGCGCCCGCGAGGCCGCCTCCTCGTAGACCGCCAGCGCCAGCCAGGACTCCGCGAACGCCTGCCCGTCGTCGTCGGTGAGCCGTCCGAAGGCGTCCCGGGGACGGGCCCGTGCCGCGTCACCCATCGCCGCGAGCAGGTACGCGCCGAGATCCAGCCGGGCCAGCCGCCGGCCCTGCACCACGGGGTCGGCAAGCACCTGGATCACCCGGCCACCCGAGACGACCCGCTCCACCTGCCGACGCAGCAGTCCCAGCGCGGGATCGCCGAGGCGCGGACGCGCCACGGAACCGCCCTGGCCCGGGAGCCGACCGCCCGGCAGCGCCGGTGCCGGACCGCCTGCCGGTCTGAACTGGCTGGAGTGCAGCCGGTCATAGCCGAGGTCGGCGTGGCCCGCCCAGCCCTCCGGCAGGACGAGCGCCGGCCCGTCGACGGACGTCGGCCCCACGGCGAGCGCCTGGACCGTCGCCCGGCGGGTGGGATCGAGCCGGCCCACCAGACGCAGCTCCGCCCCCACCGCCTGCGCCAGCAGCCGCAGGTTGTCCCGGTGCGGCAGGGCGGTGTGCTCGTCGGCGACGGTCAGCGTCAGGACCGCCCCGTCGCCGGTCGCGACGAGGACGGTGTGGTCGTGCCCGCCCAGCACCCGCACGGTCAGGAAGAGCAGATCAGCCCCGGCCGGGCGCTCCGGTACCGGCAGGGTCGCCGCGCCGAAGGCCCGCCGTACCTGGTCGGACAGGGGTTGCGCCCACAACCCGGCCAGGGGTTCGTCGGCCCAACCGGCACCGGCCGCCCGCACCGCCCGGACCGCCCGGCCGGCACCCAGTTGCCCCGACTCCGACGCGGTGCCGCCGGACACCACAAGCCCGGCCCGGGTGAGCTGCCGGTGACTCAGCCCCGACTCGCCCACCGCCACCGTCGCGTCACCCGCGCCGACGGCCCGTCCCACGTCCCCCGGGGCGAGATCGGCGACCGTCCACAGCCGACCGGCGCGGTCCGCCAGGTAGGTGACCACCCCGGCGTATCCGGAATCCGTCACCACGGGCACCGCGCAGAGCCCGTACAGGCGCAGGCCGTCCTGCGGGTCGTAGGCCCGTCGGGCGGTGCCCAGCAACGACCCGAGTTCACCGGCCGGCGCTACGGTCCCGCGCAGCCGACGGGACACGGCCAGCAGCTCGCGCAGGTCGTCGGTCAGGTCGGCGAGCCGGTACTGCGGCTCGGCCGCCCGGGCGGCCCGCAGTCCCGCCGCGACCCGGGTGCCGGACGCGGCGGCGCGGTGCAGACCGTTGGCCCTGGCCTCGTGCACGGCCCGCAGCAGGGCGGTCCGCAGCACGACCCCGCAGCCGACGGTCCCCGCCCCGAGCACGGCCACCGCCACCTGCCACAACCCGTCGGCGGCGATCCGCTGCCGCTCGGTGAACTCACTGCGCGAGGTCACGCCGTCCACCGCCGGAGCCGCGCCACCTACCGCCGCAGCCGCACCGGCGGGAGGATCGGCGGCGGTATCGGCCGTCGCACCGGGCGCCGCACCGGCCGACGCACCGACAGGCGGGGCGACGGGCCGGCCAGCGGCCGGCGCTTCCGGCTCCGAGGGGGCCCGGTCGTCCACCGGGGCCAGGGCGAGCACCGCCATCCGGTGCAGGCAGTGCGGGGCGAGCAGGCAACTGCACCGGGCGTCGGCGGCGCTGCGTACCACCCCCTCGACAGTCACCAGGGTCACCGACGTCGCCTCGTCGACCCGGACCGTCACCCCGTCGGCCGTGCCGGTGACCGGCCAGCCGCTGGCGCGGGCGACCGCGTCGTCCACCTTCCGCCGCAGCCGGGCGGGCAGCGCGTCCAGCGCCTCGGCCAGCACCGGTGCGGTCACCGCCGGCAGGCCGGTCATGGACGTACCTGCTCCCCGACCCACCGGGCCAGCTCCAGCGGGCTCAATGCGGCGACCGGCATCCCCGCCGCCACCAGCTGACCCGCCGTCGACACCGAGTACCGGGGCCGGCCGGTGTCGTCCAGGCTGGCGCAGCCCAGCACCTGGCAGCCCGCCTCGACCAACGCCCGGGTCTCGGCCAGCAGTCCACCCATCGGGAACCCCTCCTCGAAGTCGCTGATCACGACCACCATCGTTCGCTGCGGAACGGTGACCAAAGACCGGGCGTACCGCAACCCGGCCGCGATGTGGGTGCCCCCGCCGACGCTGACCTCCAGCAGCAGGGCCAGCGGGTCGTCCACCCGCTCGGACAGGTCCACCACCTCGGTGGAGAAGGCGACGAAGTGCGTGCTGAGCGCCGGAACGCCGGCGAGCACGGCGGCGGTGAGCGCCGACCAGATCACCGACTCCTCCATCGAACCGGAGACGTCGACGACGAGCACCAGCCGCCAGTCGACCCCCCGGCGGGCCCGGGTCCGGAACACCGGCCGCTCCGGCACCAGCATCACCCTGCCCTGCGCGTCGCGGCGGACGGTCGCCAGGTTGGCCCGCAGCGTCCGGGGCAGGTCCAGCGGCCCGCCCGGCCGGTAGGTGGGGCGGGGGGTGGTCAGCCCGGTCAGCGCCGGACGCAGCCGGGCGGCCAACTGCCGGGTCAGCTCCGCCACGATCCGGGCCACCAGCGGGCGCAGCCGCGCCACCGTGGACTCCGGCAGCCCACCGGCGAGGGTGAGCAGGTCGCGGAGCAGCTCGACCGACGGGCGCACCGCCGCCGGATCGAGCTCGGTGACCGCGTCCAGCCGGCCCGCCTCGACGGCCCGGGCCAGCACCTCCTCCCGTACGCCGGGGCCGAACAGGGCGGACAACTCCTGCGCCCACTCCCGTACGCCAGGGAAGGACGCTTCCCGGCCGGCACGACCGGCCGCCTCGGCACCGGCCCCTTCGCCCCGGCCGGCACCGTACAGCTCGTCGAGTGCGGTGGCGTACCGGCGGGCGCGCGGCCCGACCCGGGTGGACTCGCGGCCCAGCACGAGCCGCCACCTGTCGACGGTCGGGATCCCACCGGCCGGCGTCCGACGGGTGGCCCGCCGCGCCACGCCGGGAACCGCTGCCGGCAGGTCCGGTGACGGCTCCGCCGGAACGGGAGCAAGGAGGCCCTGCGCCAGGAGCGCCTCCCGGCCCGCCCGGTCGGCGCGCAGTCGGACCAGTAGGGCGTCCGGGTCGTCGAGCACCGCGATGTCGGCGGCCGGGTCGGCGTCGTCGAGCCGCTCCCGGACCACCTCGAGCAGCCGGTCCCGACCGGCCGGGCTGACCGCGTGGAAGCCGGCGCGCAGCGCGGGTAGCCGGGTGAGGAACTCCTCGTCGGGCAGGGTCTCGACCCGGTCGAGAAGCCCGCCCAGCACCTCACCGTTGGCCCGCAGCAGCGGTTCCGCGACGACAAGCAGCCCGGTCAGGTGGCCCTGGAGCTGCTGCCGCCCGGTGGGCGTGGTCGCGGTGTCCACCCAGGATGCGACGAGCCGTCCGAAGGCGGCCGGCTGCCGCAGTCCCGACAGGACCTGGACCGCCCCGGCGGCGGCGGCCATCAGCGGCGTGCCCCGGATGGCGAGCCGGGCCAGGCAGTCGGCCAGGCGCAGCCCCGCCCCGGCGGCGTCGGCCCGCTGGACGAGCGTGGCCAACGCCTCGGCGTCGGCCACGTCCTCGGTGCCGGCCAGACCGTCGACCTGCCGGACCGCCGCGTTCTCCAGCGCCTCGGCGACCCGGCCCAGTTCGCCCGCCGACAGCCCGGACCCGCCCGGCAGGTGGCCGAGGCGCAGCCGGTCGAGCAACGCCAACGCCGCGACCAGTTCACCGAGGGTGCCCTCCGCCGGCACCGTGACCGACAGTTCGGTGAGCCTGCGGGCGGCCAGCCCGGTCAGGTCGCACCGCGCGGCGTCCTCCAGCCCGACGATCACGGCGGCGACGGTCGGGCCGTCCTCGGCCCGCTCCCGCCGTCGCCGCTCCACCAGGGCGCCCTCGGCGGCCTGGCCGAGGGTCACCCCACGCAGCCCGGCCACCTCGATCGTCGCCTCGGTCCGGGGCGACCACTCCACCCGCCAGCGCGCGGTGACCGGGTCCACCCCGCCGACACCCGCGCCGCCGACCTGTTCGGCGTACGCGACGTCACAGACCACGAGCCGGTGCAGCGTGATCTCCCGCCGCCGGTCCAGGGCGGAACGGAGCGGGTCCAGCCGCAGCTCCCTGGCCGGGTCACCGGCCCCGGGCAGCCGCAACCGGACCAGCAACTCCCGTACCGCCGGGCCCAGTCCGGACCGGGGGGTGCCGGCAGCCAGCACCCCCCGCCGGTCCCCGACGAGCACCTGCTCCATCGCGCGGGCCACCGCCCGGCCCCGGCCGAGCACCTCACCGTGGGCCAGCACGCTCTGGATCGCCTCGACCAGTTCGCCCCGGCCCGGTGCGGGCAGGCCGCGCAGCCGGGCCAGGTCGAGCGCGAGCCGGACCGCCTCCCGGGCCTCGCCCGGACCGGCCGGGTGACCGGCCCGGCGGATCGCCGCGCAGACGGCCACCACGGCGGCCGTCGTCGCCGACTCGACGGCGGCCGGATCACCGTCGGCCGCCAGGACCGACTGCTGCCACTGCGGATCGCGGATGCCGGCCGGATAGCCCGACCGCGCGTCCAGCAACCCGAACGTGTACGGCACCAGCGAGGTCACCACCGACGACTGGCCGGCCGGACCGGCCGGCGGGCCGCCCGATCCGGTCAGCAGCGCCGGGGCGTGGAACGCGCCGACCAGGGCGGCGACCCGGCGCGGGCCCGCCTCCGCCAGGCACTGCCGCATCCGCGCCTCCCGCCGCAGGTCGAGGGCGGACACCCCGGCCCCCCGCTCGGCGTCGACGCGCAACGCCCAACCGACGGCGAGCGCCGCCCGGCGTACCGCCTCCGGGTCTGCGCCGGGCGCCCGGGCCTCGACCGAGCGGTCCCACAGGTCCTCGTCGGCCCGCCCGCTGCCCGCCGCGCGCAGCGCGTCCGCGAACGACCGGCCCGGCGTCGCGGCCCCGCCCGGCCCGCGCTCCCCCCAGGCCGCGTCGGCCAACGGCAGATCACACGGTACGACCGGAACCCCGTTACGGGCCGCCCACCGCACCGCGACCAGCTCCGGGGAGAAGTCGGCGAACGGATAGAACGCCGGTCCCCCGCCGTCGCCGACCACCCCGGCCAGCGCCACCGGGGCGGTGGTGGCCGGGTCCGCGAGCCACGGCAGCCACTCGCCCAGCTCCGGCGGGAGTTCGAGGAGCAGCACCTCGGGTCGGCACTCGGCCAGCAGCCGCGGCAGGGCCACCGCCAGCGCGGGCGAGTGGTGGCGTACCCCGATCAGGTACGGCCGCCGGTGCCCGGCCAACGCGGCGACCGCAACCGAGGGATCGACCAGCTCCGCGCCGGTCGGCGGTGCGGCCGGGGCAGACGGCCCCGGGGGCGTCGGCGGCCCGGCCGGGCCACGGGGCGCGGGCGGAGGCGGCGGCCCGGACGGGGGCGACGGGTCAGTCGGCGAGGACATCGCGCAGTTCCCAGAGTTGCCGCCACAGCCGGGCGCCGTCCTCGGCCCGACGCCGGACCGCGCCGTCCCAGTAGCCGAGCAGCTTGGCCCCGTCGGCGGGGTCGTCCTTGCGGACCACGCCGAGCAGATGCCCCGGCAGCAGCGACAACACGTCCCGGTCGCCGGGGAAGTAGGCCGCCGCCAAGGCCAGCGACGACGCGACCGCGACCGCCTCGGCGGTGCTCATCACCGTGGAGGGCCGCTCCACCTCCCAGCCCTCGACCGACCGCCCGGCCCGCAGGTCCCGGAACGCGGTGACAAGCGCCTCCAGCACGGCCTCGTCGACCGCGAACGGGGCGTGCACCCGCTCCAGCGTGGCGCGGGCCTGCCGCTGCACCAGGGCGATCTCCTGGGCCAGGTCGCCGATCGGGCCGACGGTCTCGAAGTTGAACCGGCGCTTGAGCGCGGCGGACATCTCCGACACCCCCCGGTCACGCAGGTTGGCGGTCGCGATAAGCGTGAATCCGGGCGCGGCGGGGACGGTGGCCCCGGCGGTGCCGGAGAGCTCGGGCACCGCGATCCGCCGATCGGACAGGATGGACACCAGGGCGTCCTGGACCTCGGGCAGGCACCTGGTGATCTCCTCCACCCGAGCCACCGCACCGGTACGCATCGCCGACAGGATCGGCGAGGGCACCAGCGCGGCGGCGCTCGGCCCGTGCGCCAGCAGCAGCGCGTAGTTCCAGCCGTACCGGAGCTGGTCCTCGGTGGTCCCCGCGGTGCCCTGCACGACCAGCTCGCTGCTGCCGCAGATCGCGGCGGCCAACAGCTCCGACAGCATCGACTTCGCGGTGCCCGGTTCGCCGACGAGCAGCAGGCCCCGTTCCCCGGCCAGGGTGACGACGCACCGCTCGACCAGGGCCCGTTCCCCGACGAACTTGGCGGCCACGGCCAGTGTGCGGGGCAGGTCGTCGCGGCGTGCCTGGCGGGGCAGCTCCAGCGCGGCACCGGCGCTGCCGACGATGAACGTGACGACCGCGCGGGGGGTCAACCGCCAGCCCGGCGGACGGGGCCCGTCGTCGTAGGCGGCGAGGAACGCCAGTTCGGCGGCGTGGGCGTGCTCGGCGGGTTGGACCTGGCGAGCCGCCGGGGTGGTCGCGGTGGTCATCGGCGCCCTTCCGTAACAAGATCGTCGAAGCGGGGTGCGTCGCCGTCGCCCAGTCGGGCCCAGGCGAGCGCGAACAGGCGGGGCGCGGGGGCGACCGGGGAGACGATGCCCAGGGCGGTCACCCCACCCTCGCCCCCGATCAGCAGCGGGAGTTTCCACCGCTCCAGCGGCAGCAGCGGCGCCTTCAGCGCCAACCAACCACCGGGCAGGAACAGCGACCGCCCGGCCCGGGGCCGCTTCGCCGCCACGACGTGCGCGGTCGCGGCCAACTCGGCGCGGGCCGCCTTGAGCCGGGCCGGCTTCCAGCCGGTCCACCGGGCGACGTTACGGTCGGTCGGGTCGGGCAGGGCGAGCAGTTGCAGGTAGAGCGCCGCGGCGTCGGCGCTCAGCCCGAGCGTCGAGGCGACCGTCGCGACCAACTCCGGGGCGGACCGGGTCGGGTCCTGCGCGAAGCCGTCGTCCATCGCCGGGACGACGTGCGACACCACCTCGGTGAGCTGGTCGCCGACCAGGGCCCGCAGCGCCGCGAGCACCCGCTCGTCGACGCGGTCGAGGCGGGCCCGCAGCACGGCCAGCGCCGGATCGTCCACGCCGGACAGTCGGGACGGAGACAACCGGACCTGGTGCCAGCGGGCCGACGGCGGAATCAGCACCGGGCCGACCTCGGTGCCCGCCGGGCCGGTAGTCGCCGGGAGGCCGAACGCGGCGGTGAACGCCGACAGCTTGTTGCCGTCGAGGTGGCCGACCGCGACGGTGCACCCGGGATCGGCCAACCGCGCCCGGACCAGTCGGGCGGCCACCGGCAACGCCGACCGGATCGGGTCGTCGACGGACAGGTGGTAGGCCAGCCACGGCAGCGTCCTGGTCAGCGCGATCAACGCGTCCTCGTCGTCGACGCCGGAGTCGGCACCGGCAAGCCAGTGGCAGGTGGCCGCGTTGGCGACCCAGTGGACCACCGTCGAGGCCGACAGCGGGCTGGCCACCTCGGCCCGGTGCGCCTGGACGATCAACTCGTCGGATACGGGTCGACGCCGCCCGTGCCGCCGGATCCACTCCTCGACGACCAGATCCTGCCGGGGTCCGTCGACCCACAGCGTCGCCGGGTCCTCCGGCACCAGCCGCCCCAGCAGCCCGGTGAGGCCCTGCCGGCCGCGACCGCCGGTGCCCCAGAACCGGGCCGCCGCGGCGGCGGCCGCCGTATCGGGCAACCCCAGGGTGGTACGCAGCTCGGCCGGGGCCTTCTCCCACACCAGCCGGGGCAGGCCCGCCAGCAGCAGCACCGCCTCGGCGTAGCTCATGCCCGCCGCCTCGGACAGTGCCTGGGCCCGTTCGGTGTGCCAGGGCACCGGCCCGTTCTCGCGGGCGAGCCGGACGAACTCGTCGAGCCGCTGCGGCGTGACGTCACCGGTCGGCAGGATCTCCTCCTCGGTGATCCGGAAACCGGCCACCGCCGAGAACTGCCCGGTCGGCGTCCAGTCGAGCACCTCGACCTCGCGGTCGTCGGTGTCCACGGCGAGCACCAGCAACCGCCGACCGCCCTCGGTCAGCACATGCCCCCTGACCTGATCGACCGGATGGGTGCCGTCGGCGACAAGGGTGGCCCGCCGCAGCCGGCTGCCCGGGGCGAGCAGCCCGGAGCGGGCGCACACCTCCAGCAGCGTCAGCAGCGCCTCGCGCACCTCGGACAGGCAGACCGGGGCCACCGCCCGGTACATCGCGGCCGGCAGCACCCCCAGCACGTCGAACCAGTCGAGGTCACCGTCCAGCTCGACCCGGGCGTCCGACGTCGGCCCGGTGCCGGTGAGCACGGCACCCGCCCGGCTGATCAGCCGCAGGGAGCTGTCCCCCGCGGCGTAGCAGTACTGGATCAGCCCGGCCAGCCCCTCGGCGAGCAGCCGGTCGACCGCCGGTGCCCCGGCCGGGGTCTGCTCCGCCGCCGGCAGGGCGTTGTCCTGCTCGCCGTCCAGCACGGCGGCCAACGTCCGCAGTCGTGCCACCTGCGCGGCGGCCCGGGTGACGAGGCCGGCGACCCCGGCGACGAGGGCGGGCGCGGTGAGCTGCGGAAGGTGCCGGCCGACCAGGGCGGGCACCTGCGCGGCGTCCAGGCCGGCCGCCTCGGCCAGCAGCGCACCGGCCTGCGCGTCGGTGACGACCCGCAGTGCCGCCGAGCCGGCCTCGTCGCGGGGCCGCAGGAAGTGCCAGAACTCCAGGGGCGGCACCAGCCGGGTGCCGGCGGCGAAGGCCGACCGCTCACCGCCGAGCTGGTAGCGACCGAGCAGGAAGCCGTCCTCGGCGCAGACCAGCAGCTCGCCGTTGGAGCCCCGGCCGTGGTGCAGCACTGCGAAGGTGGTGTCCGCGCCGGGGAACCGCACCGCCGCCGCCAGCTTTCCGTCGGGGCCGACACCCGCCGGCAGGGCGAAGGACCGGCCGTTCACGGCCTCACCGGCCCAGCCGCCGTCCACCGCGCGTCGGACCCGCCAGCCGGCCAGCCCGTCGGCCCGTCCCAGTGGGCTGTCGGACGACTCGGTGGGGCGCAGCCAGGACACCTCGGCGTCCAGGGGTCGACCGTCGACAGTGCCGTCCTCGAAGAACCTCGGCCGGGAGAACCGGCCCGGTTCGCCCGTCGCGGGGTCGTACTCCCGCCAGCCCAGCGGGTGGTCGGCGGCACGCACCCAGTAGGTGTCGCCGTCGCTGATCACCCGGCCGCCGGTCCGCTCGCCCCGGTCACCGACCCGCAACGGACGCTGGCCCAGGGTACGTCCCCCGCCGGGCAGCGGCAGCGACAGCTGTGGATAGATGGTGAAGGCGTCGTCGGCGAGGGCGAAGACGTCGTCCGGTGCGCCGCTCCAGTAGGCGGCCCGGTCCCGGCCCCGGTCCCAGCAGACAAGCAGCTGCCCGTCGACGTAGCGCAGCACCAGCCGCCACCGGTACCGGTTCTCGCCGGCCGGGATCCGCATCAGGTGCTCGTGTTCCACCCCGTCCGGCCCGGTCACCGACACCAGGCCGCCGGTGACCAGCAGCAGGTACGGCCACTGCCCGGTGAACTGGACGTCCGCCTCGGCCTCGCCGAGCCGTGCGGTAGCGGTGTCCAGGGCCGGCCAGCCGTACTCGTCGAGCAGACCGGACCGCAGCGTACGGCCGAGCACCGCGCCGAGGTCGTGGTCGACGAGTCGGCGTACCGCGTCGGGGTTGACGGCGAACCCGGTCGGGCAGGCGACGGTGCCGACCCGGTCGAGGTGGTGGTCGAGCGTCGGCAGCCCCTGCCGCCCGACGGCGTCGGCGAGCGTGTCCAGCCAGCGCCGCAGGGCCGTCCGGAGCCCGGGTACCGCGACGATCTCCTGCACCCGTGCCGTCGGGTCGCGCAGGTCGCGTGCGCCGGTCCGCAGGCGCCGCTCCACGCCCTCGACCAGCAGCGGCAGGAAACGCCTGTCGGCGGCGACGGCCACCAGGTCACGTCGGCCGGCGGTGTCGTCGGCCAGCCAGAGCTCCAACCGGTGCCGGACGTCGTCGGCAGGCTCCGCGACGGGCACCCCCAGCGCCAGGCAGGTGTCGAGCAGGTCGAGGTCCACGGTGTCGTGGTCGCGGCAGAGCGCGACAGGCACGCCGTCGGCCTTGAGCCGTCCCGCCATCCGGTCCACCAGGGCCAACAGCCCGGGGTGCCGCTTGCGGACCCGCCACGAACGGCGTTCCCGGTGCTCGTCGAACCGGCGCAGCCAGCCGGCGGGCCCGTCCGGCGACTCGGCCTCGGCGGGGACGCCGCCCGCCGGCCCGGTCAGCGCCTGCGTGGCACCGGCCGACTCCAGCACCTCCAGCCAGACGTCGTCGCCGCAGTGCTGGGGGGTCAGCCCGAGCAGCCGGCCGCGTAGGGCGGGGTCGGCTGCGGCCAGCCGGGCCAACGGCGCCCGGTAGGCGTTCCAGAACGCCTCCGGTGCCCGGTTGAGCGCGGGCGCGGCAAGCAGTTCGCCGAGCACCCGCTCGTCCTCGGTGGCCGGGTCCAGCCCGGCGGTGCGGGCCAGCCGGCGCAGGTCGGTGTGCATCGCCGCGTACGGCGGGAGGCCGCCCAGAGTGCGCTCCACGCACAGCCGCAGGAACATCGCGTACGCGTCGGCCGGGGCGCAGCGGGTCGCGAGGTCCCGGGCATGGCCGGAGAGCGCCTTGGCGGTCAGCGCGCCGGCCAGCGCGAACTCCAGGAACACGGTGTGCTGGCGGTCCTCGTCGATGGCCAGCCCGTAGGCGCGTTCCGCGTCCCGGGCCTTGCCGAACATGCTCGCCGCGTGGGTCACGCTGTCGGCGGCGAGGAACGCCCGGCCGGCCTCCTCGTAGAAGGTCGGCAGGAAGTGCGGCACCGACCGGGCCAGTCGCTCACCGAGGGCGTTGAAGCCGTCCTTCGCCGGGCCGACCCGGGACCTGGCCGTCCGGGCCAGCCGCTCGATCTCCTTGACCAGGGCCAGCGCGTGGTGCCCGTTGGTCGGGTCGTGGATCAGCGCCCACGCCGGGAAGCCGAGCGCCTGCCTGCGGACCACCCCGACCGGGGTCACCCGCTCCGGTCGGTCGAAGCCGAGGAACTCCATGGACAGGTCCTCGGCCTCGCCGAGCGCGTCGATGACCAGCCGGACCACGGTCCGGCCGGCGAGTGCCGGGTGGGCGTAGCGGCGGGCGGTCAGGGTGTCGGCGGTGTCGTCCTTGGCCACCACCGTGCCGGCGGGCAGCACCGCCCCCGCCTCCAACAGGTCCATCGGGTCGACGCTCACTTGTCCTCCTCCTGCTCTGCTGCCACGACCCGGCCGGCGTACAACGCGGCGGCCATCCGGGTTCCTTCCGACCAGGCCACCGGGCCGACCGTGCCCAGCGGCAGGGCGGTGCCGTGCCGGTCGGTGAAGACGAGGTCACCGGTCTCGGTCTCGTAGTACGGGTCGTCGGCGCCGACCCACGACCGGGCCTCGACGGTGTGGCCGTCCTCGACGATCCGGCACACCGCGTTGCCACCACGTACCGGGTAGCCGAGCTTCGTCGCGCGGGCCGTCAGGTGGCGCAGCTGGTCGTACCGGCCGCCGGCGTAGTCGCCGAACCGGGTCGCCGTCGGGTCGACGCCCGACCCCCGGACCCAGGTCTGCCGGAAGAGCTGGTCGACGGACTGGCGGACCTGGAGTTCGGCGGCGAACTCCCGCAGGTCGTCGAGGTCGTCGAGGGTGACCGGATGGGGGATGACGATCCGTCGGGCGGCCCGGCGGACGGAGTCGCCGTCGAGGTTGACCAGACCGACCTGGCCGTCGCCCACCTCGCGGAGCAGACCCACGTCGTCCGGGTCCCGGTGGCCGTCGTCGTCGAGCACCGCGACGACGAGGTCGGTGAGCGCGGTGCGCCATGCCTCGTCCGGCCACACCTCGGTCAGGACCGACACCGGCACCGGCAGCGAGCGCACCATCCAGCGTTCGATGTCCGTACGGCACTGGGCCTCGTGCCGGGTCAGCCACTCGGTGAGCTGTCGGAGCCCGACCACTGTCGGATCGTCACGCAGGGACGCCGGGACGGAACGGAGCTCCCGCCCCTTGGCGTTCCGGGCGATGACATCACCGTCGCGGAGAGTGACCTGGTAGCCACCCGACGCCGCTGACCATCCCATGTGGACATCCTCATGATCGGCGAGTAGAGACACCGGAGGCTAGCCCACCCGGGCGACAGAAACGGTGGCCGTCCCGCCACCCGGCAGCGGGGCCGACGCCTAACCGATCCATGACTATTGGTGACGACCCTCGGGTCAAGAGGAGCCGCGCTCGACGAAACGGCCGTCGCCGGCACCGAGGAAACCGCTCCCCCGCCACCGATTTACTCCTGGTGAAGCGGGCCCCTCACGCCCGGAGGACCGCTCGCCATGCCACCCCGTGCCGGGAGGATGCGCACGGGCGGCCCGTTCACCGCCAGTGATGATTCTTACTCCGTCCGGGACGGCGGGAGCGGTGGGACGCCGGTGGTCGATGATGCCGGTGTGACGACCCCCGCCGTCCCCGTCGCGCCCCGACGACACCGGTGGGCGGTTACCGCGCTGAGAACTGACCGAACGGACAGTGACTACCCGTAGCCTTTCTGCTTCCGGCCGGCTGTTCGACGGACAGCCACCGGGGCCACCAGATCGGCACTCTTGGGTCATCCCCGTTCACCTTCCGTGAGGGCCCTCGACCATGTCGCAGCTCCTGCCCGCCGCCCGGTCCGACGTCCCGACGACCGCCCCGGCGCCTTCGACCGCTCCACCGGAGCCGGCCGCCGCCCACGTCGTCGTCACCAGCCCCGGGGCGCGTACCGCCGTGGTGGGCCTCGGTTACGTGGGCCTGCCGACCAGCCTGGCCCTGGTCGCCAGCGGATCCCGGGTGATCGGCGTCGACATCGCCCCGGCCCGGCTCGACGACATCCGGGCCGGCCGGGCCGACCTGCTCGACGACGACCAGGAGCGACTGCGCGAGACGCTGCAGGCCGCCGACCCCGCCCTGCGCCTTACCACCGCGATCAGCGAGATCGCCGACGCCGACACGGTGCTGATCTGCGTGCCCACGCCGGTGGACAGGCACCTCGCCCCGGACCTCACCGCGTTGCGGGCCGCCTGCGCGGCGGTGGTCGCGCACGCCCGCCCCGGCCAGACCATCGTGCTCACCTCCACCAGCTACGTGGGCACCACCCGCGACCTGCTGGTCGCGCCGCTGGCCGCCCGGGGTCTGCGGGTCGGGCAGGAGGTCTGGGTGGCCTTCGCCCCGGAGCGGGTCGACCCCGGCAACGACCGGCACCGCCAGGAGCTCACCCCCCGGGTCGTCGGCGGGACCACCCCGGACTGCACCGCGCGGGCCGCCGCCGCGCTGGCCCGGATCACCCCCCTGGTGCACCGGCTCGGTTCGCCCGAGGCCGCCGAGATGACCAAGCTGCTGGAGAACACCTTCCGGGCGGTCAACATCGCCCTGGCCAACGAGTTCGCCGACCTCTGCCGGGACCTGCACCTGGACGTCACCGAGGTGATCGACGGGGCGGACACCAAGCCGTACGGGTTCATGGCCTTCCAGCCCGGCCCCGGGGTGGGCGGGCACTGCATCCCCTGCGACCCGCACTACCTGCTCTGGCAGGTACGCGGGCAGCGCCGCGAGGCGCCGCTGATCGAGACCGCCATGCGGGGTATCGCCGCCCGCCCCCGCCGGGTCGTCGACCGGATCCGGGAACTGCTCGCCGGGGCCGGTCGTCCCCTGCTCGGCGCGCGGGTGCTGCTCGTCGGCGTGACGTACAAGCCCGGGGTCGCCGACGTCCGGGAGTCTCCGGCGTTGGAGATCATCGGCGAGCTGGTCCGGGCCGGCGCGGACGTCGGCTTCGTCGACGACCTCGTCGCCTCGGTCCGCACCCCCGACGGCGGCGTCCTGCACCGGGTGGCCGACCATGCCGACCGGGAGTGGGACCTGGTGGTCGTGCACACCGCCCAGCCCGGCCTGGACGAGTCGTGGCTGCGCGGGCAGCCCATGGTGCTCGACGCCACCTACCGGCTGGCCGGGCTGCCCCGGCGCGAGGTCGTCTGAGATGCCGGTGACCGCCCCGGTCCGGCGCGGCCTGCGCCGGCTGCTCACCGTGCTCGCGCTGCTCCCGCTGATAGCCCTGCTGGCCCGGCAGTTGCCCCTGCTGCCGTACGCGCCGCTGCTGGCGTTCTACGGGTTCGCCGTGCTCACCGCCACCGTGGCGGTGTTCTACCTGGCCTACGCCCGGTACGTGGACCCCAGCGAGGCCCCGGCGCAGCCCCGGCACACCGCCGAGTTCCCGCCGCTACCCCCGGCCCCCCTGGTCAGCCTGCTGGTGGCGGTCAAGGACGAGGCGGACGGGATCGAGGCGTGCGTACGCTCGATGACCGGCAGCGACTTCCGACCGTTGCAGGTGATCGTGGTCGACGACGGCTCCACCGACGGCACCGCCGAGGTGCTGGACCGGCTCGCCGCCGAACTCCCGGTCACCGTGCTGCACCTGCCCCGTAACGTCGGCAAGAAGCGGGCCCTGGTGCACGCCGCCCGACACGCCACCGGCGACGTGCTCGCCTTCACCGACTCCGACTGCGTGCTCGCCCCGGACGCGCTGGGACGCTGTGTCGAGGCCCTGCTGCGGCAACCGGACCTCGGCGCGGTCAGTGGGCACGCCCGCGCGCTCAACCCCGACGAGTCCCTGCTCACCCGGGTGCAGGACGTCTGGTACGAGGGTCAGTTCCGGGTCTCCAAGGCGGCCGAGGCGTCGTTCGGGGCGGTCACCTGCGTCTCCGGCCCGCTGGCGGTGTTCCGCCGGGAGGCGGTGCTCAACTACCTGCCCGCCTGGGCGGCCGACCGGTTCCTCGGCGGCGAGTTCCGCTTCGCCACCGACCGGCAGCTCACCGGCTACGTCCTCGGGCAACGCTGGATCGGCGACCGGCTCAAGCGGCGCTTCGCCGACTCGCCGTTCGTCCGCGACGAGGACCACCCGCCCCGCGCCTGGCGGGTCGGCTACGTCCGCTCCGCGAAGGTGTGGACGACGGTGCCGGCCCGGCTGCGGCCGTTCCTGCGCCAGCAGACCCGCTGGAAGAAGAGCTACGTGCGGAACCTCTTCTTCACCGGCACGTTCATGTGGCGGCGTGGCCCCGGCCCGGCCGCGCTCTACTACGGACACGCGCTCTGGGTGGCGCTGGCCCCGGCGATGGCCTTCTCCCACCTGGTCTGGGCGCCGTTGCGTGGCTGGTGGGCGGTGCCGTTGCTCTACCTCTGCGGGGTGCTGCTCAAGGGCACCGCCTGGGGGCTGGCGTACCGGCTGGACAACCCCGGTGACCCACGGTGGGCGTACCGGCCGTTGATGAGCGTGCTCTCCGCCACCATGCTGTCCTGGCTGCTGCCCTGGTCGGTGGGGACGATCCGCCGCGGCGTGTGGTCAAGGAGCACGGTGTGAACGCCGGCCGTGGGCTGCTGACCCGGCTGGCCCGGGTGGCGATCACCCTGGCCGGGGTGGCGGCGCTGGTGCTGCTCTACGCGGTGGTCTTCTCCCGGGGGGAGGTGCTCCGATGAGCCGGTTCTGGCCCCGCGCGCTGGGCAGGCTGCTGTCGGTGGTCACCCTGCTGGTGGTCGCGGCGCCCTTCGGGGTGTCCTGGTACCTCGACGACCTGCGACGCCATGTCAGCGGGCAACGGGACACCCCGGTCACCCGGGTCGACCCCGCCGACCTGCGCCGCTGGGCCGAGACGGCCGGACGGCTGCCGGAGCGGGCCGCGCCGGTAGTCGTGGCGTACCACGACATCCGGCCGCACGGCGACGACCCGGCAGCGACCGAACCCGGTGGCCGGGAGCACTACGTGGTCACCCCGGAGGCGTTCGACGCCCAGCTCACCGCGCTGCGCACGGCCGGCTACCGGACGATCTCCTCGGCCCAGTACGTCGACTACCTCGCCGGCGGCACCGTGCCGGACCGCTCGGTCTACCTGACCTTCGACGACGGCACCCGGGGGCTCTGGGCGTACGCCGACCCGATCCTGGAACGGCACCACATGGTGGCCGCCTCCTACCTGATCACCGGGCAGGTGGACACCCACCGGCCGTACTACCTGAGCTGGGCGGAGGTCACCCGGATGAGCCGCTCCGGCCGGTGGGACTTCCAGGCGCACACCCACGACCTGCACACCCGGGTGCAGACCGCGCCGGGGCGGCTCGGCTCCCCGTTGACCCACCGACGCTGGGAACCGGCCACCGGTGCGCAGGAGAGCCTGGCCGACTACCAACGGCGGCTGACCGCCGACTTCGACGCGATGTTCACCGCGTTCGACGTCCATGACCTGCCCCGCCCGCGGCTGTTCGCGTACCCCTTCTCCGAGGTCGGCGACGCGACGACCGACCCGGAGGCCGCCGCGTTCAGCCGCGACCTGATCGCCGCGCGGTTCGTCGGCGCGCTGACCAACAAGTCGCTCGCCCCGGCACCGAGCAGCCGCCGGTCGGCGGCCGAGGGGCAGGTCGAGCGGGCCGAGGTGTACGCCACGACCGGGGCCGCCGAACTGGTCAGCGCGGTCGTCGAGCGGACGGCCCTGCCCGCCGAGGTGCCCGACCCGTTCGCCCGCGCCTGGGACTGGCGCGACCAGCACGGCGAGCCGATGACCGAGCTGTCCCCGCTGACCGCCGGCCGGTTCACCGCCGACAGCCCGCGCCGCGCCTACGGCACGCTGCTCGCCTACGCCAGCGCGGACTGGACCGGTTACACGGCCGACGCCACCGTGCGCGGCCTACGGGCCGACGGCGGCACGGTCACCCTGCTGGTCGGGGTGGACGGCGACGCCACGGTCTCGGTGCGGGTGACACACGGCCGGGTGACGCTGCTGCGCGCCGGCCGGGTGGTCGCCGAGACAGCGCTGACCCCGGCCAGCACCCACCGCATCGCGGTCACCGTGCGCGACGGCGAGACCGTCGCCCTGGTCGACGGCGGCCCGGCCCTGCGGGTGGCCACCCCCACCGGACCGGGGGCCACCGGTGGGCTCGCCGTGGCGATCGACGACGCCGAGGGCCGCCCCCACCCGTCGGTCGCGACCCTCGCCGTGACCGCTGCGGGATAAGGGGTGCGCCGCCACGTGGGTCGGCTGGCGGGAATGGTCGCTGCGCGAGCGGTCACTCCCGCCAGCCGGCCAGCTCCACCCCCTTGGCGAGCTCGACCCGGAAGCCGAGGGTGATCTCGCCGCGTTCCCCCGGCCCGAGCCGCAGCCGCCAGGTCAGCTCGCCCAGCTCGGTGCGCTCGTCGGGCGGTGGGACGACGGTGGCCTCCCGGACCACCACCGCCTCGTCGCGGGAGACCGGCACCTGGTCGCGGACCTCCACCGTCGCGGGTCGGGGGGTGTGGTTGGCCACGCGGATCCGGTACTCCACGTCCCGCCGCCGGGTCGAGCCGAGGGTGGCCCTGGTGTCGGCCCGGCGGGTCAGCTCGCGTTCCACCCGGACCCGGTCGTCCACCCCGAGCGCCACCTCGGTCTCCTCGCCGGGAGCCCAGGTCGGCAGCCGGGTGGCGGCGACGAAGTCGGCGTCGTGGAACACCGCCGCCGGACCGGGGAGCAGGGTGTGCGCCGAGGTGTTGCGGACGGTCGCCCGCAGGTGCGCCTCGGCCGCCCGGACCGGCACGGTCACGTGGTCCAGGACGACAGGCAGGTCCAGCACCGCGATGACGGCCCGGTAGGCGCTGCCGTCGGCGGGCACCGCCACCGCACGGACCGGCCGGTAGGTCGCCGCGGTGACCCCCTGCTCGACCTCGGCCACACTCTCCCGCACGCTGGGGCGCGGGGCCCCCGCACGGGCCACCCCACCCCCGCCGGCCGGGGCCGCACCGGGTGCCGGGGGCGGCGGCGCGCCGAAGCTCGCCGCCGCCATCGCCGGCACCCGCCGGACCCGGTCGAGATACCAGGGCGACAACTCGGGTACGCCGGCAGCCGCCGCCGGGCGCGCGGTGGAGAGCTGGAGCGCGCACTCCGGCCAGTCCTCGCCGGTGTCCTGGGTGACCAGGCCGAACCAGGTCACCGCCATGGTGTCCCCGGCCAGCCGCAGGTCGTAGGAGGACTGCCAGCGTGCCCCGTCGACCAGGTAGCTCAGCTCCAGGTCCACTTCGGTGTCGTCGGCGTCCACCGCCACCGTCACCTCGGCGGCCAGCCGGTCCGGTTCCCGCTTGCCGCTCGCGCCGGCCAGGTCCCGCTCGACGGCCGACAACTCCTCGGTCAGCTCGGTGCGCCGCCGGGCCAGCCCGCGTCGGCGGCGGTGCGACCCGGCGAGCTGGGCGGCCACCGAGTCGGCGAAGGTGGCCACGTCGGCCGGGCCGGTGTCACCGGCGGCCAGTGTGCGGGCGTACGTGCCGCCGGCCCGGTCGGCCAGCCGGGCGAGGAACTGCCGCCGCTGCGTCTCGACCTCGGCGTCGTCGTCGACCTCGGCCAGTTCGTCGGCCAACTCCCGGGCCCGTTGCGTCAGTTCGCCGACCTGACCGTCGGTGCTGCGGGGCTGCCGCCAGGTGCTCACCTCCACGCCGAGGACGGTGACCGCGCCCCCGCCCCCGACCCGCAGGGAGTCCCGCCGCAGCCGCAACGGCAGGGGTGCGATCCGGACCCGGTGCTCGCCGGCGGGCAACCGGATGCTCCCCCGGCGGGTGACCCGGGCCCGGTCCGGATAGACGGTGACCGCTACCACGGGTGCTTCGATCTCCACGGAATCCACGGCGGCGAGGGTAACCGGACCGCGCTCGTGACCACGCGACGCCGGTCCGTGGCGCGATCCGCCTGATCGGGCTCGATCCTGGAAGCAGTCCCCTCGATCGCGGCAGGATGCCACTACAACGCGGATCGAGCGCGATCATGGCGGTATCCGGTCAGCCCGGCCGACCGGTGACCGGTTACGCCGGTGGGAGGCAGACGATGTCCAGCCGGCGGGGGCCGTGCACGCCCTCCACCCGGTTCAGCTCGATGTCGCTCGTCGCGGAGGGTCCGGAGATCATCGTCAGCGGGCGGGTGGGGTCGGACAGCGCGATCACCAGATCGGGCACGTCGGCCACGATCTGCTCGGCGCGTACCACGCAGACGTGGTGGTCGGGGACCAGGGTCAGCAGCCGCCGGCCCTGCGCCGCGCCCCCGTCGAGCACCAGGGTGCCGGTCTCGGCGACGGCGAGCGCGCAACCGGTCAGGACGGCCAGCCCGGGGGCGTCCAGCTCGGCGGCGGTGAGGGTGTCGCCGGAGAGCGTGGGCGGGCCCAGCCGGGTGGTCCAGTCCGGCGGCGTCCCGGCCGGCAGCACCACCCCGGACGCCCCGGCGAGCAGGGTGGCGAGCAGGTCGGGCAGCTCCGCCGGGGTGCACTGGCGCACGCCGGCACGGTAGTCCCCGGCCCGGACGGCGAAGAGCGCGGACAGGTCAGGAGCCACGGGTCCGGCTCCACCAGTCGCGGAAGGACTCGTCGGCCGGCAGCGGGGCGTCCCGGTGCGTCGTCCACGCCGACAGCGGCCACGGTGCCCGGCGCAGCCGCCCGCCGTGCCGCCGGGTCAGCACCCGCAGCGGCCGCCCGCCCGCCCGGGCCGTCCGCAACGCCGCCCGCCACCGGCGACGGTCGCGCATCGTCCAGGCAAGCCATGCCATCGCCGCCCGTTCGGCCGCCGGCTTCGGACCCTGCTGGCGCAGGTGCACCAGGATCGCCGGAATGTCGATCTTGACCGGACAGACGTCGTAGCAGGCCCCACAGAGCGTCGAGGCGTACGGCAGTGTCGCGTTGTGGCCGGCGTCCTGACCGGTGAGCTGGGGCGACAGGATCGCACCGATCGGCCCGGGATAGACCGAGCCGTAGGCGTGGCCGCCGACCCGCTCGTAGACCGGGCACACGTTCAGGCAGGCCGAGCAGCGGATGCAGCGCAGCGCCGCCCGGCCCACCGGGTCCGCCGCGATCCGGCGGCGACCGTTGTCCAGCAGCACGACGTGCAGCCGGCGCGGCCCGTCCCCCGGGGTCACCCCGGTGAAGATCGAGGTGTACGGGTTCATCCGCTCACCTGTCGACGAACGCGGTAGCAGGCGCAGGAAGTCACCCAGGTCGGCGAAGCGGGGCAGCAGCTTCTCCACCCCGACCACGGCGATCAGGGTGTCCGGCAGGGTCAGGCACATCCGGCCGTTGCCCTCGGACTCCACCACCACCAGCGAGCCGGTCTCGGCCACCGCGAAGTTGGCCCCGCAGATCGCCACCCGGGCCGCCAGGAAGGTACGCCTCAGATAGTCCCGGGCAGCGCCGGCCAGCACCGCCGGGTCGTCCGAGTCGGCGGTGAAGCCGGGCATCCGGCGGGCGAAGATCTCCCGGATCTGCCCCCGGTCGTAGTGGATCGCCGGCACCAGGATGTGCGACGGGGTGTCGTCGGCGAGTTGCACGATCAGCTCGGCCAGGTCGGTCTCCACCGCCGTCACCCCGGCCGCCGCCAGCGCCTCGTTGAGGCCGATCTCCTGGGTCGCCATCGACTTGACCTTCACCACCCGGTCGACGCCCTGCGCCCGGACCAGCTCGGTGACCACCGCGTTGGCGGCGGCGGCGTCCACCGCATGGTGCACCGTCGCCCCGGCGGCGGTGGCCGCCCGCGCGAACTGGGCCACCAGCTGCGGCAGCCGGTCGATCACGTCGTCCTTGACCCGGGCCGCCCGGTCGCGCAACCGTTCCCAGTCCGGCACCTCGGCCACCACCGCGGCCCGCTTCTCCCGGATGGTGCGGGTGGCCCGGCCCAGGTTCGCCCGGAGCCGGGTGTCGCGCAGCGCGCTGGCCGCCGCCCGGGGGAAGGGGGTGACCGCCACGATGGGCAGCTTTCGGCCCCGCTGGGGGCGTGCTCGCGTCACCTCCCCTCCCCGACGCCGGTCGCGGCGAGGATCTCGGCATAGTGGACGGGTCGCGGGGCACCGGGTCGGCGGGCCAGTCCCCCACCGATGTGGGCCAGGCAGGAGCTGTCGGCGGCGGCCAGGTAGTCGGCGCCGGTGGTCACCGCGTGGTCGCACTTGTCGGCCAGCATGGCACCGGAGACGGCGGCGTTCTTCAGCGCGAAGGTGCCGCCGAAGCCGCAGCACTGCTCCGGCTCGGGCAGTTCCCGCAGCTCCAGGTCGCGCACCGCGCCGAGCAGCCGCAGCGGCCGGTCGCCCAGCCGCAGCATCCGCAGCCCGTGGCAGGTCGGATGGTAGGTGACCCGGTACGGGAAACGGGCCCCCACGTCGGTCACCGCGAGCACGTCCACCAGCAGCTCGGACAGCTCGTACACCGGCAGGCCGGTGTGCGCCCGCAGGTGGGCCACGCAGGAACCGGACGGGGAGACCACGACGTCGTGGCCGGCGAACGCCGCCTCGGTGGCCCGCTCCAGGGCACGGGCCGGAGCCGGGTGGCCGGTGTTGGCGTGCAACTGCCCGCAGCAGCTCTGCGCGGCGGGGAAGGTCACGGTGTGGCCGAGCCGTTCCAGCACCGTCACGGTGGCGATGCCGACACGCGGGAAGAACGCGTCGTTGAGGCAGGTGACGAACAACGCGATGCGCACCGAGCCCCCTCGTCCGCCTGCGGGCCGTGATCGACGAGATCGTATATGTTCTATGGAGTTCGGTGCGAGGTGCGACATCCCGCGGTTTCGTCGGCCGGGCGGGCCGCCGGACCGCCGATCGTAGCGGCGTACCGGTCCCGGTGGGCGCTCGATGCGGGTGCGGCGTCCTCCGGTCCACGCCGCCCGCGGGTACGAGGTGCCGAGATGACGGATTTCCACGGTCTGGTGGCCGCGGTCACCGGTGGTGGTTCGGGCATCGGCGCGGCAGTCGCCGACCTGCTGGCCGAACGCGGGGCGCGGGTCGCCGTCCTCGATCGCGACCCCGGTGTCGGCGGGGCGCACCTGCGGCTCACCGCCGACGTCGGCGGCCCGCTGGAGCAGGCCATGGACCGGGTCGCCGCGACCCTGGGTGGTCTCGACGTGCTGGTGAACTGCGCGGCGATCAGCGCGGTCGGGTCGGTGGAGACCGCCGACGACGCCGAGTGGCACCGCTGTCTGGACGTCAACGTCGTCGGGGTCGCCCGGGCCTGCCGGGCCGCCCTGCCGCACCTGCGCCGCTCGACCAGTGCGGCCATCGTCAGCATCACCTCGATCGCGGCGACGGCGGGGCTGGTGGACCGGGCGGTCTACTCCGCCACCAAGGGCGCGGTGCACGCGCTGAGCCTGGCCATGGCCGCCGACCTGGTCGGCGACGGCATCCGGGTGTGCACGGTGGCGCCGGGCACGGTGGACACCCCGTGGGTGGCCCGGCTGCTCGCCGGCGCAGCCGACCCGACCGCGGAGAAGCGCCGGCTGGCCGCCCGGCAGCCCACCGGCCGGCTGGTCACCGCCGACGAGGTCGCCCGGGCGGTGGCGTTCCTGGCCTCTCCGCTGTCCGGGGCGACCACCGGCACCGCGCTGGCCGTCGACGGCGGCATGTCCGGCCTGCGGCTGGTCCGCTGATCCGGCCGGACGGCGGCCGGGAAGACGGCGTTCCCGGGCGACGGTCCGCAGCCCGCCGGTCAGGCCGCCGCCATGGTGACCCGCTGCCGGCCCAGGCCGTCCACCTCGACCTCCACCACGTCACCGGGCCGCAGGTAGGGGAACCGGCCGGAGAGACCGACCCCCTCCGGCGTACCGGTGTTGATCACGTCGCCGGGGTCGAGCACCATGTACTGCGACAGATGCCAGATCAGGTACGCCACGTCGAAGACCATGTCCCCGGTGCGGGAGTCCTGCCGGGGCTCACCGTTGACCCAGGAACGTAGTCCGAGGTCCTGCACGTCGGCGATCTCGTCCGGGGTGACCAGCCACGGGCCGAGCGGTTGGAAGGTCTCGCAGGACTTCCCCTTGGACCACTGACCGCCGGAGTCGCGCAGTTGGAAGTCGCGTTCGGACACGTCGTTGGAGACGAGGTAACCCGCGACGTGGGCCAGGCTCTGCGCGGGCGACTCCAGGTAGCGGGCCCGCCGGCCGATGACCACGGCCAGCTCGACCTCCCAGTCGGTGGCGGTCGCGCCGCGCGGCACCAGCACCTCGTCGTACGGGCCGACGACGGTGTTGGGGGCCTTGTAGAAGACGATCGGGGTCTCCGGCGGGGCGACCCCGGACTCGGCGGCATGCGCGGCGTAGTTCTGCCCCACGCAGAGCACCACGCCGGGCCGGGCCACCGGCGGGCCGATCCGCAGGCCCGAGACGTCCACCTCCGGCAGGTCACGCGCCGCCCGCACCCTGGCCGGGCCGTCGGAGGCGAGGAAGGCGGCGTCGATGTCCGGGGTGAGCGCGGACAGGTCGTAGTGTCTGCCGTCGGCGTACAGCACCGGCCGCTCCGCGCCGGCCGGACCCACCCGCATCAGCCTCATCCGATGACCTCTCCCGATCGGGCACGTCGTCAGCGCCATCCAGGATCGTAGATCACCCAGGACCGCCCGGCCGGCGCCTGGGCCGGTGCCCGACAGCGCCCGTGCCCCGACACGGCAGCGGGATGCCCGGTGGGGGGACCCGAGCCGTGCCCGGCCCTCCACTGACGATCGCCTACGCTGTCGGGCCCGACATCACCGCAGCCGAGGGACGAGACACATGATGGATCCGACATTCACCACCGGGGTACCACACGCGGCGCGGGCGGGCGCGCTGATCCTCGCGAGCCTGCTGATGGTGACCGGCTGTTCGGGCACCATCGAGCCCGGCCGCTCGGGGTCGGACGGGACGCCGCCGCGCCCCAGCCCTGCCGCCATGCGCCTGGACAAGCCGACGAAGGTGCTGGGCACCTGGAACGAATCGCTCGACCGGCGACTGACACAGGTCGCCCAGAGCAACATGGGGGAGCTCAAGAGGCTGCTCGACGGTGAACCGCTCAGCGCGCTGGGCACCGCCTACATCCCGGTCAAGGAGGAGCACTCGGCCGAACTCGGGCTGTACCGACCCGGCGACGAGCGCGTCGTCCTGCTCAGCGGGGTCTCCGGCACGGTCGCCGACCCTGAGCGGACCCTGGACCTCGTGTTCACCCGACTCACGGCCATCACGGGCGTGACACCGGTCCCCCCGGGACCGATCGGCGGGTCCGCCCGTTGCGGGGAGGGCCAGAGCAGCGGTGCCCGGGTCGACGTCTGCGCCTGGGCCGACCGGCACACGCTCGGTATGGTCCACCTCTTCCGCTTTCCGCAGACCGCACACCCGGAAGAGACTCTCCGGCAGATCCGTGCTCAGACCGAGCACACTGTGCCATGAACGTGTGAGATTCGTTGGCGTTCCCCGAGCTGTCCAAGCTGCTCGACGAATGGTCGACCGCCTTCCGGGCCGCCGTCACCGCCGGACCGGCCGCCTCGACGAAGTCCACCTCGCCGGGCCCGGGAGATCGCGGTGCACACCTACGACGCCGAGGTCACCACGGGCACCCCGCGGCCGCTGCCGGACGAGTGACCCCCGACGATGTCGGGGAGTTCCTGTTCACCCGCTGCGCCACGACGGCGGCCTGGCCGCACGAGCCGGTCGCCGCCGACCACCACGCTACCGAGGGTCGTTCCTGGGCGGCGACCGGCGGCTCTTCGACCTGCTCGTGGCCTGGGACCCGGAGGTGTGGGAGCCGCCGGTAGCCCGGTCAGCTGGACGTGGTGGCGGGTTCCCCGGCGCCGCTCTCCGGTCCGACGGCGACCGGCGCGGCCTGCCGGTCGGCCAGGTGCTGGCGCAGCGACCAGGTCACCGCCGCCACCCAGAGCACCGCGACGACCAGGTAGCAGGCGTAACGGGCGGCAGCCGGCGCGGCGATCCAGTCGCTGCGCAGCAGGGTCCGGATGTTGGTCAGCACGATGACCCCGCCGACGGCGGAGCCGAGGACCCGGGGCGGGACCAGCCGCACCAGCCAGGCGGCGATCGGCGCGGCGATCATGCCACCGAGCAGCAGCGCGCCCACCCAGCCGAAGTTGATGTTCGCCGAGCCGATGCCGGCCAGGAATCCGAGGCTGGCGGCGACCGCCACCAGGAACTCGCTGGTGTCGATCGAGCCGATCACCCGGCGGGGCTCCAACCGGCCGCTGGCCAGGATCGCGGGGGTGCCGACCGGTCCCCAACCGCCGCCACCGGTGGCGTCGACGAAGCCCGCGACCAGCCCCAGTGGACCGAGGAAACGCTTGCGCAGGGGCAGCCCGACGCGTTCCCGGGGCAGTCCGGCGACGGTGAACCGGATCAGCACGTACAACCCGAGGGTGAGCAGGATCAGCGACATGATCGGGGCCGCGGTCTCGGTGGAGAGACGGGACAGGAAGGTCGCCCCGGCGAACGCGCCGACGGCACCCGGCACACCGACCCGGCGGACCACCGTCCAGTCGACGTTGCCGAACCGCCAGTGCGCGGCTCCGGAGACCAGGGTGGTGCCGATCTCGGCCAGGTGAACAGTTGCCGAGGCGCTCGCCGCCCCGGTGTTGAGGGCCAACAAAAGTGTTGTGGATGTCACACCGTACGCCATCCCGAGGCTGCCATCGACCAGTTGCGCACCGAGGCCGACGAAGGCAAGAAGAAGCAGGCTACGCACAATAACCGCCGATCCGGAAGATGAATGGGCAAGGCGGCCCCGCCGGGGGCGGACCACCGTGGAGGTGATGACCGTCTCGGCTGGTCGGGGCCGGTGCAGGAGTGGGCGCTGCCGGAGAAATCAGCATGCAGATCGCTCGGGCCGACTCGTTCGACAGCACGACAGACAGTGCATGAAACGTTCGTTAAGTGAGCTCGCCGACCGTCGGCAAAGGCTGGCGTCCGACCAGCCCAGCACCCTTCTCGGCGAAGCACTCAGGGACGACTCCCCCGCCGAGGACCACCGTCGAGGTCAGCGACGACGGGCGAGGCGAGGGCGGAGCGAGCAATTGCCCCCCGCCCCACCAGGCAACTTGATGATCGAAGCCAATCCCACCTCGCCTCACGAATGCCATAGCTAATCGATAGGGAATGCCGGCATGAATGCCGATACGGATCTTTGAGGCTCACCACAATCGATGGCAAGACCCGTTCCACATGGTGGGACAAAAGAGGAGTCGATCTCCACGACCAGGGGTTACCTGGGCAACGGAAAACAGTTTGGAAATAAATCTGTAAATGGCCGGACAACCCACGGTGACACGATCCGGTGACAGCGTCGATGCATCGACGAACATTTCGCCTGGCTGACCCGGTGGCATATCCCGTAGCCTTTGTAGGAAATCTTCAGCCGCACCGTCCAGATCGTTGGATTTAACCGGGACGTAACTGGGCGACGCTAGGTTGTGACTCAGCGCGACATTCACTGCCGCAAATCCACTGCACTCGCCGGTGTCTCGCCGGCAAATCCCCCCCGTCACCACGCGATCCTTCGCGACCGAAGTGGGAGCCCGATGAGTAGCGCACCGTACACGCGTGACCTGATCCTGGTCGTCAATCCCGTCGGCATCCTCGAACCCGGCCCACGGATCACGGCGGCCACCGCCACCGGCGGCGGACTGGGCGTCATCGACCTGGCCACCGGCGACGACTGGGTGTTGCGGGCGCTCACCCGGGCCGTCGACTGGTCACCCACCCCGATCGGCATCCGGGTGCCGGCGGGGTGCCGGGCCACCCCCGCTGAAGTGGAGCGTGCCTCGTCCGGCCGGGTGGACCTGGTCGTGGTCGAACCGGCCAGCCCCTGGCCACTGGCCGAGATCACCGCACACCACCGGGTGCTCGTGGAGGTGACCAGCCGGGCCGAGGCCCACGCCGCAGCGGCGGCCGGCGCACACGGGCTGATCGCCCGGGGCATGGAGGCCGGCGGGCGGGTCGGTGAGCTCAGCTCCTTCGTCCTGCTCCAGCAGCTCGTCGCCGACGACACCCTCGACCTGCCGGTCTGGGTGGCCGGCGGGATCGGCCCGCGTACCGCCGGCGCCTGCCTGGTCGGCGGCGCGGCCGGCGTCGTCCTGGACACCCAGCTCGCCCTGATGCCCGAGTCGGAACTGCCGGCGGACGTCCAGGCGGTGATCCGGCGGATGGACGGCTCGGAGACCGTCCTGCGCGGCGGGATGCGGGGCATCCGCCGGGGCGGCCCGCACCAGGCGGACGCGGAACTGCTGCCCGTCGGCCAGGACGGTTGGCTGGCGGCTGCCTTCGCCGACCGTTGGCCGGACACCGCCACCGCCGTCCGGGGCATGCGCGCCGCGATGCTCGACGCCGTCGACGACCCGGCCGCCGCCGACCTGCTCCAGCCCGGCGCTCCCCTCGCGGCGGCCCTCGGGGTGCGGGTGCCCGTCGCCCAGGGTCCGATGACCCGGGTCAGCGACGAGGCCTCCTTCGCCGCCGCCGTCGCCGACGGTGGCGCACTGCCGTTCGTCGCGCTCGCCCTCAACTCGGCTGACCAGTGCCGCCGGCTGCTCACCGAGACCGCCGCCCGGCTCGGTGACCGGCCCTGGGGCGTCGGGGTGCTCGGCTTCGCCCCCGAGGAGCTGCGCGCCGCACAACTGGAGGTCATCCGCGAGATCCGGCCCGCCTGCGCGATCATCGCCGGAGGCCGGCCGCCGCAGGCGCGTGCCCTGGAGGAGCAGGGGATCAGCACCTTCCTGCACGTGCCCTCGCCCGGCCTGCTGCGCCAGTTCCTGCGCTCCGGGGCCCGCAAGTTCATCTTCGAAGGGGCCGAGTGCGGCGGGCACGTGGGGCCCCGCGCGAGCTTCCCGCTGTGGGAGGCCCAACTGGCGGTGCTCGACGAGTACCTGGACACCGAGCCCACCGCCGGCGCGCAGCTACAGATCTTCTTCGCCGGTGGGGTGCACGACGCCCGGTCGGCGGCGATGGTCGCCACGATGGCCGCGCCACTGGCCCGCCGGGGTGCCCGGATCGGCGTGCTGATGGGCACCGCCTACCTGTTCACCGCCGAGGCGGTGACCCACGGCGCGGTGCAGCCGCTGTTCCAACGCGAGGCGCTCACCGCCGAGCACACCGCACTGCTGGAGACCGCCCCCGGGCACGCCACCCGCTGCCTGCACACCCCGTTCGTCGACGACTTCCACCAGCTGCGTACCCAGCTGGAGAGCGCCGGGGTGGAGAACCGCGAGGTGTGGGAGCAGCTGGAGCTGCTCAACGTCGGCCGGCTCCGGATCGCCAGCAAGGGCCTGCGCCGCGCCGGCGACGTCGTCGAGGCCGTCGACGAGAACGTCCAGGCCAGCGACGGGCTGTTCATGGCCGGTCAGGTCGCCGTGCTGCGGAACACCGCCACCACGGTCGCCGCGCTGCACGACGAGGTCACCACCGAGGTACGGGGCTTCCACGCCGACCGGCTCGACGCCCTGCGGGCCCGACTCGCGCCACCGGCCGTCGAGATCGGACACGCGCCCGCCCCGCTGGACATCGCCATCGTCGGAATGGCCTGCATGCTGCCCGGCTCCCCCGACCTGGACAGCTTCTGGCAGACCGTGCTCAGCGGCGCCGACACGGTCACCGAGGTCCCCGCCGACAGGTGGGACGCCGACCACTACTACGCCCCCGAGGTCGGGCCGGGGCAGACCGGCCGGATCAGCGTCTCCAAGTGGGGCGGGTTCATCGAGCCGGTACCCTTCGACGCCATCGGTTACGGCATCCCGCCGGCCGCGCTGAGCAGCATCGACCCCACCCAACTGCTCGCCCTGGAGGTCTCCCACCGGGCTCTCGTCGACGCCGGCTACGCCTACGACGCCCCCGGCGCCGACCACGCCCGCACCGGCGTGGTGTTCGGCGCGGAGGCGGGCAGCGACATGGGGCACGCCCAGACCCTGCGCACCATGCTCCCGGCCTACCTCGGCGAGGTGCCCGAGCAGATGCAGGAGCTGCTGCCCACGGTCACCGAGGACAGCTTCCCCGGTGTGCTGGCCAACGTGATCGCCGGCCGGGTCGCCAACCGGCTCGACCTGGGCGGGCCGAACTACACCATCGACGCCGCCTGCGCCTCGTCCCTGGCCGCGATGGACGCCGCCTGCAAGGAACTGGTCAGCGGCGACAGCGACCTGATGATCTGTGGTGGGGCCGACCTGCACAACGGGGTCAACGACTACCTGATGTTCACCTCCGCGCACGCGCTCTCCCCCACCGGCCGGTCCCGCCCGTTCGACAGCACCGGTGACGGGATCGCGCTCGGCGAGGGCGTCGCCTGCGTCGTACTCAAGCGGTTGGCAGACGCCGAACGCGACGGCGACCGGATCTACGGCGTGATCAAGGGGCTCGGCGGGGCCAGTGACGGGCGGGCCCTCGGCCTGACCGCGCCACGCCCCGAAGGGCAGCGACGGGCCCTGGACCGGGCCTACCACCGCAGCGGCGTCTCGCCGCGGGAGGTGGGCCTGGTGGAGGCGCACGGCACCGGCACCGTGGTCGGCGACCGCACCGAACTGGAGACGCTGACCCGGATGTTCGTCGACGCCGGCGCCGCGCCGGGTGGCTGCGCACTGGGCTCGGTGAAGTCCCAGATCGGGCACACCAAGTGCGCCGCCGGGCTGGCCGGGCTGATCAAGGCGACACTCGCCCTCTACCACGGCGTCCGACCCCCGACCATCCACCTGGAACGGCCCAACCCGGCCTGGCACCCGCAGCAGAGCCCGTTCGCGTTCTTCACCGAGGCCCGCCCGTGGCCGGCACCGGCTGCCGAACGGATCGCCGGGGTCAGCGCCTTCGGCTTCGGCGGCACCAACTTCCACGTCGTGCTCGGCGCGTACCCGAACGCGCCGGAGCCCCGGCACGCGCAACGGATCTGGCCGGCGGAGCTGTTCTGCTTCCGGGGCACCGACCGGGCCGCCGCCCACCAACCGATCCGACAGCTGCTGGAGAGCCTGACCGGCGACCAGGCCCGGGACCGGCCGGGCCGGCTCGCCGAACTGGCCGCGTCGGTCGCCGCCAGGGCCGCCAACCGGCCCGGAGCCACCCAGGTCGCCGTGGTCGCCCGGGACCTGACCGAACTGGAGACCCTGCTGCACCGGGCCCTGGCCGGCGAGCACGACCCGACCCGGGGCCTGGTCCAGCCGACCGGGACCGACCCGGTGGAGCCGGGTCAGCTGGCGTTCCTCTTCCCCGGGCAGGGCAGCCAGCGCCCCGGCGCTCTCGGCGAACTCTTCGTCGCCTTCCCCGAACTGCGGCACTACCTCGAACTCGACAGGGCGGCGGCGGGGCTGCTCTTCCCGCCGGCAGCCTTCGACCAGGACTCCCGACGCGCCCAGGAGGACCGGGTACGCGACACCCGGATCGCCCAACCCGTGCTCGGCATCGGCGGCCTCGCCATGGACCACCTGCTGCGCCGGCTCGGGGTCCGCCCCGACATGACCGCCGGCCACAGCTACGGCGAACTCGTCGGCCTCTGCGTGGCCGGGGCGTTCGACGCGGCCACCCTGCTCGACCTCAGCCGGGAACGGGCGGCGGCCATCCTCGACGCCTGTGGCGAGGACCCGGGCACCATGGCGGCGGTCAACGCCACCGCCGACCAGGTCGCCCAGGTGCTCGCCGCCGCAAGCCTCACCAGCGAGGTGGTGCTGGCCAACCGCAACGCCCCGCTACAGGTGGTGCTCTCCGGCCCGACCGCGAAGGTGCGGGCGGCGGTGGTCGCGCTCAAGGAGGCCGGCCTCTCCGCCCGGGCCATCCCGGTGGCCTGTGCCTTCCACAGCCCGGTGGTGGCCGGCGCGGTGGAGACCTTCGCCGAGGTGCTCGCCGCCCGGCCGATCGCCGAACCGCGCATCCCGGTCTGGTCGAACCTGACCGCCGCACCGTACTCCGGCGACGCCGACCAGGTCCGCCACCACCTCGCCGAGCAGATCGGCGCACCGGTCCGCTTCGTCGAGCAGATCGAGGCGATGTACGCCGCCGGTGCCCGAATGTTCGTCGAGGTCGGCCCCGGTCAGGTGTTGAGCCGCCTGGTGCAGGCGGTGCTCGGCGACCGACCGCACCAGACGGTCACCTGCGAACGCGGCCCGGTCGACGGGCTGCGCGGATTCCTGATCTCGGTCGCCGAACTCGCCTGCGCCGGTGTTCCGGTCCGCCCCGACTGGCTGTTCCACGGTCGGGTCGCGGACCACACCGGCACCACCGCACCGACCCGTCGTCCGCTCTGGACGGTCGACGGCCAACTCGTCCGGGACCAGCACGGCAACTGTCTTCCCGGTGGCATGACCCCACCCCGACGGATCAAGGAGTTGTCGATGACCCCCGCCAACGGCACCGCCACCACCCCCGGCACCGCCACCGGCACCGTCAGCACCCCCGCACCGGTGACCGCCCGGGACATCCACGCCGGCGGCGAACCCGCACCGGCGGCTGTCCGGGACATCCGCGGCGAGCTGCTCAGTGAGTATCTGCGCACCACCCGGGAGATGATCGCCACCCAGCGGGACGTGATGCTCGCCTTCCTCGGCGACCCGGGCGGCCCACCGAACCCGCCGGTCGGGCAGCCGACCGGGACCTACCGGGTCGAGGGGTACGCGGCACTGCCTCCCGGGCCGACGTCCACCCCCGCCCCGGTCGCGACGCCCACCCCCGCCGCCAGGCCCGCCGTGGCACCGGCCCCCCGGCCCGCCATCGCCCCGACGCCGGCACCGGCACCGGCACCGATGCCCACCAGGACGGCGACCAACGGCGGCACGGCGGTGGCCACGGCGCCGGCCCCGACGATCACCCGGCCGGCCCCGGTCGCTCCGGACGTCGTGCCCGTCTCCCCTGCGGTCGGCGGTGTCGTCGCGCCCCCCGCCCCGGCCGTCGTCGCGCCCGCCGCCCCGGCCGGTCCGGGCATCGCCGAGTTCCAGCAGGCGATCCTCGCCGTGCTCAGCGAGCGCACCGGCTACCCCGTCGACCTCATCGAACTCGACCTCGACCTCGAAGCCGACCTCTCCATCGACTCCATCAAACGCGCCGAAGTCGCCGGCGAAGTCGCCCAACGCCTCTC